>JBCDAA010000048.1:0-31795 GCA_039186435.1 Myxococcota bacterium
CCCGGCCGGTTATGTCTGCGTGGCGCCCCTCGCGGTTTGTGCTCCCCAGGAGCGCGAGCGCTGCCGAGAGGAAGCGGTGGTATTTCAAGGTCAGGTTGAGCGAAGAGCGATCTAGGGCGTGCAGAACCCAAAGCCGAGGAGCATCTGACAGCGGTAGCCCTCCGCCTGTCGGCACTCGGCATCGCTGGTGCACGATGTCGTGCAGAGCATCGAAGACGACCCGCCACCGCCCCCGGAACTACTCTGGGTAACGCAGGTGACGTCGTCGCCGGTTCCGCAGTCGGCGGTCGTTTCGCATCCCTTGCTGCAGAAACCGTTCGGGTAGGACGCGAGAGTCTCTCCGGTGAGCGGGTTCGTCACCTCCGTGAAGCACATCGCATCGGGTGGGTTCGTACAGTCGCTGTCGACGGCGCACGCTTCCCCAATCCCAGCGCCTCCGCCGGTCGCACTATCGCCGGTCGTCGCGCTATCGCGTCCTCCGCCACCACCGCTGTCGACCGGGCGCGTCCCAGAATCGAGGGTAGGGCGACCGCTGTCGGAGCAGGAGAAAAGAGAAAACGAAACCAACACCAAGGTGCAGCGAAGCATCGCCGGACCCTACCAGTTTTGCTCTTCCTCCGAGTTGCACTCCTCGCGCGGGTCTGAGTGCTCGCCTAAGCCGACCCCGCTGAAATCTAGGGAGGAGGCGTCGCGTCGCCGCACATTCCCGGCGCTTCGTTGCAGGTCCCGTTGATGCAGAAGGTGCCCGACGGACAATCGCTCGTCGTGTTGCAGGCCTTGGGTCGACAGCCGCTGTCGCGATGGCTGAACTGTGAGGCGGAGACCGGCGTTCAGTCGGCGGCGGGTCCGCAGCTCGTCTCGTCGCAGGCGGCGACTCCACACTGTCCGTTCTCGCGGCAGACCTCCCCCGCCGCGCATCCGACGCTGGTGCAGTCGAACGTACAGATCTCGTCTTCGCAGGTCAGGCCAAGCTCCGCGCAGTTGCCGTCGAGGCGGCAGTCGCGTTGGCAGAACCCCCAGCCGCACGTGGCGTCGTTCACGCAGACCATCTCGTTGCCGCAGGACTCCTCGCGAAACTCACAGGGCGGCGGAGGGGCGGGGCCGGTGATGCAGACGTCAAGCGTGCACGCGCCGCCGGGACAGCACTGCGGCGTGCCCTCGCCGGTGCACTCGACATTGTCCTCGCAGGTGCTGAGTCCGCTGTCCGCACCGGCGTCGGGGCTTGCGGCATCGGGCATCGAAGTGTCGGGGAGCCCGCTGTCGAACCCGACGAGCCCCTCCTCGCACAACCCCTCGGGCGTTTCGCGGTGACCGAAGAACTCGCAGCAGGGCGGCTGATTTCCGATCTCGCGACACATGCGGTCGGAAGGTTCGGACGAGCCGCTTCCCCCGCATCCGACAAGAACGACGACGACTCCAGCGATGGCGCGCATGCAGGGAGGAGCTGCAAGCGGCGTACCTCCGTTCAGCCTTCGACCACGCAGCGCATTTCCCACGAAAGAGACTTCGCCACGGCACACATTGCCTCGGTTGTGCCAGGCTGACTCGCTTTTCGAAAGGTTCAAGACAGCGAAGAAAGTCTGCGCCGGTCGTCGGTGGCGCGCGTTCCCCTCATGAAAGGAGGGGCGATGATTTTCAAAAAGCCTCTACGAAAGCACCGATTTCTTCATTCCCTGGTGTTCTCGAGCGTGATGATTTTGGAGGGGTGCGCGGGAACCGAGCCTGCGCAAGACCCGGTGGCGAGTTCGTCCGCGTACGGCTCGTCGTCTGGCTCGTCGGCGTCGACGCCTGGCTCGTCGTCGAGCGCGTCGACGCGAGCAGCCCGGTCCTCTTCCTCTCGGTCTGCACGCACGGCTTCCACGCCGGCATCGTCGTCCGCGCGATCGTCGTCCGCGCGATCGTCCGCGTCGTCCCCTGCGTCTTCAGCGACGGACGCTACCGGCGACGTGCCGCGTGCTGCACTCACTGATCTTCGCCTCTGTGAGCGCGGTTGGCCGACGACCAAGGCCGGACGCGGCAACGGCTTTCACAACTGCACGGCGGTGCGCGATGCGGACGGAACCGAAGCGTTTGAGTGCGAGGATCAGGAGGGCCCGTGTCGTCGGCCGTAGGACTGGCGTCCCCGTCGACGCGGCAAGCGGTCCGTGTCGATGGCCGCTGGAAGGGTCGGGTGACCCGCGATCCACTCCCCGCACCTCTGCTCGATCGCGATCCTCGCCTTCGGCGTCGCATTGCCGCGATCTGGCATCTTCAAGCGTCCACGGAAGCACGCGTTGCAGGTTCCTTTGCAGTGGTTCGTGACGCCCTCGTGGCCTTGCACGCGGATCCAGGCCTCGTTCGCCTCGCCGATCGCGCGATCGACGACGAGCATCGCCATGCGGCGCTCTGCGAGGAGGTCGCCGGTCGCTACCTGGAGCGAGAGGTGCAACCCTACGAGGTGCTGGCCTCGCAGCAGCCTTCGCATCCTCAGGCGAGCGATCGGGTGCGACACATCCTTCACATCGCGGGGCAGTGCTGCTTCAACGAGACATTCGCGAGCGCTTATCTCAGCGCTGCCCAGAGTGGTGCCTCGGAGCCGCTCGCGCGTCACGCGCTTCGCGAGCTCCTTCGCGACGAGATCGACCACGCCCGCGTCGGCTGGGGGTTCATGCACGAGCTTCCCGCAACGTATCGCCGGGTGGTTTCGGAGTGGCTGGTCCCCCTCGCGGTGTGCAACCTGCGCGAGTGGCAGTCCATCGATCTACCCCAGGACGATTCACTCGCTCCCTTTGGTGTCCCGCCTTGGGAGGTCGCTCAGGAGGCGATCCTTGAAGCGCTCACCGGCGTGATCCTCCCCGGGTTTCAGCACGTCGGGCTCGACACTCGCGCGCTCGAGCAGTGGATCGCCGCTGGCGCGCATGTGCCGGCTCTTCGCGCGTGATCGAGGACCCGTTCGGTTGTCTTGGATCCCGCGCTAGGACGGATACTCGTCGACGCCCTTTTGAATCTCCTCCGGTGTCATCGTTCGTATCGGTTTGCTGAGGATCCAAAGATGCCCGAAGGGGTCGCGGATTCGCCCCTCGCGAAACCCGTAAAACCGATCCTCCACCGGGATCACGACCGTCGCGCCTGCGGCGACCGCTTCGCGGGCAATCGCATCGGGGTCGTCGCAGCGGAGCGTGAAGAGAACTGGCGTTCCGCCGAGGTGGGTCGGACTCCGGTTGTGAGGTTCGTCCGCGTCAGCGAGCGAAAAGACAGAGCCTCGAATGGAGAGCCCCGCGTGCACGATGAGCCCTTCCGGGGTGGCGAAGCGCTCGAGCTCCTCTGCGCCAAACACTCGTTGGTAGAACGCGATGGCGTCGGCGGCGCGGTGACAGATCAGGCGGGGGGAGAGGGCGGCGTCCATGGCTGCGCAAAGCGTACCTTGATTCCTCTCGGCTCCTCAGCACATCGAATTGAAGCTCTCGAACGCGGAGCTGATCCCGAAACCGGTTGGAAGCTCCCGTCGCGCCGGCGCGCCCGGATCGGGAAACCAAACGAGCCGCTCGAGGTCCTGCATCCAAAGCTTGCCCTGCTCGACGTGAAAAAGGCGCTGCCCTTCGCCACCTTCACCCCAAACGGCGGTCCCCCTTCGCAGATCGATCACTTCTGTAAAGTAGCGATCGGGAAAGCCGCAGTCGCCGGTGCTCGACGAGTGGACGACCGCCCAGTGATCGATGCGCGTGATTCGAACGTCCCGGCGATGCCTCCGATCGAGACGGATCCGGCGATCGCCGTCGCGAAGCGTTCGACCTCGAGCAACGAGCTCGTCATTCGAAACGGGGATCCACGTCGAGGGGCCGATTCCGATTTGGGGCTTCGCGACAGGAGCGGCGCGCGCACCGGTCTCGGCCCATTCGGTCCGTGAGGGCGCTTCGTTGTAGGGGAGGTACGTGAGGAAGGGGCGCGCGTCCTCGAAGCCGACGCGCAGCGCGATGAAGTCGCTTTGCTCTCGGTTGACGTGGCGCGTGAAGAGTTCTCGTCCCCGAAAGCGCTCGAGGAGCTTCACCTCAAAGCGCGGAAGGAACGCCATCTCCGCCCACGACACGATGGAGTGAACTTCGACGACCTGACCCTCGTGAATCACGGATGCGTAGAGCGGCGGACCCTGTCGTCGGGGTGCCGCTCGACCTTGACGTCGAGGCGACGCGGGAACGAAACGCTCACCGGTCCAGAATCCAGCCTGCGTCCAGTGGAGCGACGCCTCCGGGTCCTCATCCGCCGTGACGCCAAACGCAACGAGGCGCGCGCCATTCTCGCTCGCGGCCTCATACCTCTCGATCAGCATTTCCCCGAGGCGCGCGATCTCAGCGCGAATTGGGGCGAGGTCCTCGTCGGCGAGCGCGCGCGGAAGGTTGGTTGGCAGGTCTTCACACAGAAGCCGGCCGATCTCTCTGCGCGCGGTTTCCGCGTCCCCGGCCCGAAGCGCGGCACAGGCGAGGTTGAAACGCGCGCTTCCATACGTGGGTGCCGACTCGGAGAGTGCGCGAAACGCCGTGGCTGCCTCGGCGAAGGCTTCCTGACGATGAAGCCGCAGTGCCGCCCGGGATGCGCGGAGGTGAGCGCGCGTCGGCGTAAACGGGTGGACGTAGCCAACCTCACAGGAACGAAGCGCGGTGTGGCCATCCACCGACGGCGCGGACCGCGTTTCTGAGGTGGGCGTTTCCGAGGTGGGCGTTTCCGCGGTGGGCGTTTCCGAGGTGGGCGTTGCCGAGGCGGGCGCGGCTGAGGTGGGCGTCTCTGTCGATTGCGCGCTCGGCGCCGTTTCGCGAGATCCACATGCGCAGACGAAAACGGCGACTAGCGCGAAGCGGAGACGAGGAGAGCCCATGCAGCGCTCTTAACATACGCCGCGAGGTTCACGATTTCGGGTTGACAGTCAGTTCGATGAGTATCAAATCATCGGCGCTGATGGACGAAGGCGGCTTCGCAAAGGTGTTTCGCGCGTTGGGTCACCCCAACCGTCTTCGTCTGTTCACGGAGATCTGGAAGAACGGCAACGCCAGCTACGAGGATGGCCACGTCTGTTTTCTTCACGAGGTGATGGAGCGGCTGAACGTAGGCGCTCCTACGGTTTCGCACCACCTCAAGACCCTGGTGGACGCGGGCCTGATTACCACCGCCAAGCAAGGGAAGTTTGTGACCTGTCGCGTGAATCCGAAGGCGCTCGAGGAGCTTCGGATCTTCTTTGCGCGCGGGTGAGTTTTTTTGCCCCGACAATTCGAAAGTTGTCGAAATATCGATTGGAGATAGTTCCGTGCAGACCCAAGCCACCAAGGTCGTCATCGACAAAGCGGGATCCTACGAAAAGCTGAAAGTCCGAAAGGTATCCATCGGCGCACCCAAAGCGCGTGAGGTGCGCATCGCCGTCAAGGCAACCGGCGTGAACTACGCCGACGTCATTGTCCGCATGGGCCTCTACGCGTCGGCGAAGGAACTAGTCGGCTGGCCGATCACGCCGGGCTTCGAGGTGTCCGGAGTCGTCGAGGCGGTGGGAAGCGACGTGGAGGATCTCGCTGTCGGAACGCGCGTCGTCGCGGTCACCCTCTTCGACGGGTACGCATCGCACGTGGTGGTGCCGCGGCATCAGGTTTTTGTGCTCCCGGACGAGATCTCGCACGTGGAGGGCGCATCGCTCCCCGCGGTTTTTCTCACCGCACACTTTGCTCTTCATCAGCTCGCCCATCCGCGGCCGGGCGATCATCTCCTGGTTCATTCGGCGGCCGGTGGCGTGGGCGGGAGTCTGGTCCAGCTCGCAAAAGTCGCGGGGTGCAAAGTCACCGGGGTGGTCGGCCGCACTCACAAGATCGAGACCGCAAAGGAGCACGGCTGCGACCACGTCATCGACAAATCCAAGCAGGACCTGTGGAAGGAAGCCGAGCGGATCGCACCGGAAGGCTATGATGTCGTCCTCGACGCGAACGGGGTCGCAACCCTCAAAGACAGCTACAACCATCTCCGACGTCCCGGAAAGCTCGTCGTGTATGGCTTTGCGACCATGATGCCGAAGACGGGCGGTCGCCCGAACTACCTGAAGCTGGCCGCGGACTATCTACGAACGCCCCGGTTCAATCCTCTCGACATGACGAACGCGAGCAAGTCGGTCCTCGCGTTCAACCTGAGCTACCTCTTCGAGCGGGTGGAGTTCCTGGAAGAAGGAATGGCCGACGTGATGCGCTGGCTCGCGGAGGGCAAGATCAAGCCGCCTCCCGCAACGACCTACGACCTTGCGCGAGTCGCGGACGCCCATCGGGATATCGAGTCCGGAAATACCGTCGGCAAGCTGATCTTGATCCCCTAATTCACGCTTCGAGGGCGGTCCCGAACACGATATCATCGCTCCGTTGGACGCGCCCTTTGCGAGGCCCATTCGGGTGTTGCTGCTCGAGTCTCACGCCCCCGATGTGCGCGTGCTTCGAGATGCGTTGAAGCGTGCCGACCTCCCCGCGGAGGTGCGCGCGGTCGAAACTCCCGACGAGGTGCTCTTTGCGGCGGAGGACGGGACCCTCGACATCGCGGTGCTGAATCTTGAGCTCCCGAATGTGAGCGAAAGCCTGATCGAAGAGCTCCGAATGCTCGACGGAGCGAAGCGACTTCCGATCATCGCGTTTTCCGACACCGATCCGGACGAGGCGGATCATGTCTTTCCGAAACCCCGCGACGACTTTGAGTACTTCGGGATCGTCGCTGCGATTCGAATCTACTGGATGGCGAAGGCTCCTTCGCTGGCGCCGCCTGCGCCACCATCGCTGCATCCGAGCGATCGACCGCGGCGGCTCTCGACCGTCGACTTGATGGGGCTCCCCATCGAACCCATCGAGGCCTATCTACTCTCGATGGTCGACGGACAGATGAACGTCGACGAGATCAGTCTCTCGATCGGTTCGGATGTGAAGGAAACCCGCGCGATGCTTCGGCGTCTTGCAGATCTTGGCGCGGTGGCTTGGCGGGCGCCGCATCCGAGCATGGCGCCGTCGGCTCCACCGCTCGACGGGTTGCCGCTTCCTGAGTTTTCGATGCCGCCTCCTCCGGAGCCGCCGAAGCCGGAGTCGACGAAGCCGGAGTCGACAAAACCGGAGTCGACAAAACCGGCGCCGACGCGGCAGGCCATCACGCCCGAGCCGCCGCCAAGCTCCCCCGAGCCGGCAAAGGTTCCCCCCCAACCGGCGCCGACTGCGGCGTCTGATCGGCCGGCCACGGGCCGCAAGTCGCTCACCATGGAGCGCAAGAAGACCATCGACGATGCGTTCGCCCTCGTCGGTGAGGCGGACCACTACGAACTCTTGGGCGTTCCGCGCACCGCGGCGAAGAAGGAGATTCGCGCGGCGTACTTTGAGCTCGCCAAGCTCTTTCACACCGACACGCTCTTCGGCGTCGATCTGGCGGACTACCGCGGGAAGATGGACAAAGTCTTTCAGGCGCTTACCGAGGCGTACGAGGTGCTCAGCAAGAACAAGAAGCGCCGCGCCTACGACGCCTACCTCGGAGTTGTTCAGGAAACGAAGCCCCTCGACGAAGTGCCGGTGTCGATGCTTCCGCCGAAGCCGGAATCAGAACCGGAGCCCGAAGCCGAGCCGGAGCCGCGCCCGTCCAAGCCGCGGCCGCTCCGTGATCCGGTGTCTCGTCGGGAGATGGCGCGAAAGATGGCCGAGAAACGTCTTCGCCCAGCGTCCAGTGCGCGCGTCGATCGCGATGCGACGGTTCGCTCGCTTGCGCGAACCCTTCAGGCGGTGTCGCAGACCAGCAGCAAGCACGATCGCGCGACGCGGCTGATCGCGGATGCGGCGAAGGCCGAGGCAGAAGGCAACATCACGGGTGCTGCCGAAGCGCTGCGCATTGCGGCGGCCTGGCGTCCCGACGACCCGGTGCTCGCCGCCAAAGCGGAGGAGCTGCGAAGTCGCGCGCTCCAGATCAAGGTTCCCGCGTACGAAAAGCGGGCCCGCTACGCGGAGCGGAACGAGCAATGGGACGAGGCTGCACTCTGCTGGTCTCGCGTCGTGGAAGCGCGCCCAACGGACGCCTTCGCCGCAATGTCGGCCGCGTCTGCGTTCGTGAAGGCACGCGGCGATCTCAAGGAAGCGGCGCGGCTGGCCAAGCTGGCCTCGGATTTGGCGCCCAAGGACGTCCAATGTCAGCGCGTTCTCGCCGAGGTTTATCTCGCAGCGGGCATGCCCGCGAGTGCGAAGCGGGCGCTGGAGGCGGCCCTTCGCGCAGACCCGAGCGACTCCGCAGCGAAGGAAATGCTGCGGGAGATTTCGTCGTAGGGTACGTATTCTGACGTTCCGGATGATTCCGGGTTGCACGCCATGGAGAGCCGACTCGACGTACGTCTTCTTCTTGAGCTCCTCCTTGAGGGAGGCGGGGAGCTGGTGGCCAGCCTTGCGACGGCCCAGGGGCGCCGCGAGTCGCTGGAGCACCTCGAGGATCTTGTTTTCCTCCACACGACCGAGACCCTTCGCCGACGCGGCTACAGCGCCAAGGTCATCACGGATCTCTTCGGTCTTTCATCGCTGACGAGCCTTCGACGAAAGCTGCGGAAGATCAAAAGCGGACGCCTTCTCCGTACGCGGTCTCTGCGCCAGGCCATTCTCTCACGGGTTGCGGAGGGCGACGTCGATCGGCAGGAGCTGCTCGCGCACCTCAAAACGCGTGACGCCGTCATCGTCAAGGGCGTGCTGCGCGATCTAATCGACGAGGGTGTGATTCGCGAAGGCGCTGGGGGGTACGAGCTCGCGCTTGCGCACACGCAAACCACAGACCCGTCGGATCACGGGCTGCAAGGGTTGATGCACATCCTTCTCGGGCATCGCGCCATGACAGCCGCGGAGTTACAGGGGACGCTTGGCGTTCCGGAAGAGCGGGTGCTCGAGGTAAGCCAGGGGCTGATCGAGCGAGGCGTGGTCCGGCGGAAAGGCGACTCCTTCGAGGCAGGGCCGAACTGGAACCTCTACCCAGCCACCGATGTGAGTGAAGCGGTCACGAGCCTCGTGCATCATTTTCGCGCGGTGGGCGCGGCGATCATCGGTACGGTCCGCAAATGGGATTCGGAGGAGAAGGTGTCGCCCCACACGCCACCTGCCGTCGTTACCGCGACGTTCGAGATCGCCCGCGACCATCCGCTTCTGCCGGAGTTGCTCGCGATGCACGCCTCCTTTGCGGAATCGATTGCGGAGCTCTACGAGCGCATCGAGGCGAGCGAACCCGTCGAGGGCGAGCGTTTGCGGGTGTCGGTTTATGCCGGAACCGCGGTGGCTGACGACGTGTCGGGGTAATTCCTGGCGTGAGGGCACCGTAACAGCGGGCAGGGCGGCTCGTAGTACTCGCACAAGCCCGCGGCGGTGAACGCTCCGCGGCTGTCGCGCACCGGAGTTAATGATGAACCCCAACCGCCTCCCCCGAATCGCAGTCATCGCCGGGTCCATCGCCATCCTCTCCCTCGTCACCTCCCCCACCGCTGCCCAGGAAAGCGCCGACGGTCTTGCGAGCCCCGCGCCGTCGAGCGAATCCCGTGCGCCGAGTCGTGACATCGTGGACGTGGAGGTCTTTGCCGGCACAACCGCTCCGCTCGATCTCTACGGCGGCGCAAACCTCGTGTTCTTCGACCGTCTCTTTCTCACCGCCTCGGTGGGACGAACGGTCTACGGCGGTCTCGCGGGATCTGCGGTGCGCGGGCTCGCCGGTGACGAGGTCGCGACGATCGTAGAGCCTCTCGTGTCCGGTGCCTGGGTGCTTCGTTTTGGATTTGGCGTGCGCCCGTTTGGGCAGCGCGGACCGGAAGCCGTCGCCGGGTACGCGCGCATCAACGGTTCCGCACGTTGGGACGCTGGCAGCCTCGGCGTGCCCGCGCGCGTTGGCGAGCTTTCGGCGGACGTTGGCCTGAACGCTTTCTTCGTCGAGATCGGCTGGTCCATCGACATCTTCGGCCCGCTCTACATCCGCCCGGCGATCGGTTGGACCCAGGTGGTCGGATCCAACGTTTCGGTCTCTGCGTCGGGCGCGACCGGAACCCAGGTTCAAAACGCCCTCGGGCTCGCGGAAGACGAAGTCTCGTCGGTCATCAACCGCTACGGCCGTACGCCCACGCTCTCCCTTGGACGGGGCGCGCGCTTCTAATCGCGCATCCGACGGGCAATCAAAAGAGCGCTTTCGCGGTACTGCTTACCCCGCGAAAGCGCTCTTTCTTTCGCCTAGTTGATGTAGCCCTGACAACGAAGAAGGTCTTCGTTGGTGATGTGCCATCCCGCGTCTTCGGCGCAGATGTCCACGGCTGGCACGATGCACTCGTCCTCGTCGACAAGGCGGACATCGTAGGAGTCGCAGGCGATGTCCGTCAGGGTAAAGGTGCCGCCGTTGCCGGCGATGATTTCACTTCCAAGCTGGTCGGGTCCCCAGGTGTCTTGCGACGTGGGGCTCATATACAGGTAGAAGATGGCGTAGTCGGAGTCGTTGAAGATGGTCACGGTTGAGTTGAGGATTTCCTCGCCTCCGCTGTTTCCTTCGTCGTACGTCGCTTCCCCTCCGCCACCAAAACAACCGGCGGCAAGCGCAACACAAGCAACAAGCATCATTCGGATCATTCGGTTCTTCTCCTTCTAAGGAACGCGCGGAACGTAGTCCGCACCCGAACCGACGCCACCAGCTCAGCGGATATTTAACTCGGTTAAAGCGTTCGTCTGTCCGCTTCTTGCGCTGCGAAAGTCGGTTCGCGGTGCGCGCATCCTACGCACTTTCGCGAAGCGCGCGAGAGCAGCGCGAAGTCGTGCGAACAAGGTCCGCACAACGCATGACGGTTCACCTTTGGCGGAACTACTCGGCGGTCTCAAGCGATCCAGGATCGCTGCCGGTGACGATGGGGTAGCCCTCGTCGCGCCAGTGAATGATGCCTTCGTCGATCACGGCCGTGTTGGGGTATCCGTGTTCGCGCAGGTAGTTCATCACGCGCCCCGAGGCCGCGTGGGGACACGCGCAGTACGCGATCGCCCACGTTCCGTCGTTCGGGATTCGCGCCATCACGTTCGCGATGTCGTAGTAGGGCGCGGGCACTGCTCCTGGCGCGTGAAAGAGCGCGTAGTCGGATGCGGGTCGCGCATCGAGGAGCACCATTCGATTGCCGTCCTCCAGGGCTTGTGCGACCAGCGCTGCGGGAACGTAGCGACCTTCGCGAAGCTCACCGAAGTCGGGCGCGTCACCGTCGGGGTTGATGACGACGTCGCCTTCGATCGAGGGGGTCTCGATGTCCTGGGTTGTCGCCTCTCGCTGCCATCCCCGGATCACGGCGACCAGGTCGTCGATCGTCTGATCCTGAAGGTCGCCCTCGAAGGCGGGCATCGGCGTGCCGCGCCGACCGTGGGCGATGGCGTAGCGAACCTGGGCGTCGCTCGCGCTCGCAAGAAAGCGCGGGTTGTTCAAGCTCACCGCGCTTACGCCCTGACCTTCGTCGCCGTGGCAGGAAGCGCAGCGTTCGGCGTAGACCGGCGCGCCGCGCTCCGCGTTTCCTTCACCGGGCTCGGGAAGCTCCGCGGTGGGCTCGGTCTGCCACGCGCGGATGTACGCCACGAGCTGGTCGATCTCGGTATCGCTGAGCGGTCCTCCGCGACGCTGCGCGTATGCGGCCATCGGCGTGCCCGGATGCCCTTCGGCGATGTTCTCGCGCAGGAAGTCGTCGGTGACGCTCACCAGGAAGTCCTGGTTTGCGAGAGCGTTCGCGTTGTCGGCGGTGTAGCCCTCGCCCTCGTCCCCGTGGCAGAGCCCGCAATACGTGCGGTAGTCCTGGCCCCCCGCCACGAGCTGCGCGTCGCGGGCGTCCTGCGGACGGCTTCGGGTGCAATGCGCGAGCGAGAGCGCGATCCCTCCGACGAAGCCCACGGTGAGAATCGCGGCCAGGATGGCGCGACGGCCGCGGGACGAATCGGACGTCGTTTCGGACGCCTTCGCTTCGGCCGTCGCTTCGGCCTCCTTCGCTTCGGCTTCGGGCGTTGCTTCGCTCACTCGCTTCGCTCCGTGATGCGGAACTCCACACGCCGGTTTCGCGCGCGCGCTTCGTCGGTCGTGTCGTTCACGAGAGGTCGCGATTCGCCGTAGCCCCGTGCGCGGAGTCGGCCCGCGTCGATGCCGTTCTCCACGAGCCAGCGCTGGACGCTCTCCGCGCGGCGCTGGGAGAGAGACTCGTTGTACTCGTACGCCCCTTGGTCGTCGGTGTGTCCCTGAATCTCGACGGCGCGAATCTGCGGGTTGTCGCGGAGTGCCTGCGCGATCTGGCCCATCAGACCGAAGGACTCAGAGAGGATTTCGTCGCTGTCGAAGGCGAACTGGATCTGCTCAAGGATGACGACCTGCTCTTCTTCTACGGCGACGAGCTGTCGCTCGAGTTCGCAGGTGACTTCGACGTCCTCGCCTTCTTCGCCAATCGTGGCTTCGCAGGGTGCCGAGTTCATGCCCTCCGCGGAAATGCTCATCTCCACCGGACCCGGGTCAAAGGCATAGGTTGTGAAACGCCCCTGGTCGCTCGCCATCAGCGAGGTCGCGTCGTGGTTGAGAAAGCCGATGATCGCGTTGGGAATCGGCGTGCCTTCGCCCTTTTCGATCACGCGACCAATCACCCGCCCGCGGGGCGGCGGATCTTCCTGAATCTCAACGGGAACCTCCACCTCGCGTGTGACGGGCTCCGGAATTCGCGGGCCTCGCGTGTCGTGGGCGTAGCTGAATCCGAGCATGAGCCGCCAGGGCTCGTTTTGGGCGAGTTCCCGAACGGCGGACGAGCGGTTGCGACCGGTGAGGCCGATGTCCATCGCGATCCAGGTTCCGAATCCCTTCAGTACCGGGAGGAGACGGAGCCCGAGGGTGAGTGACATGGGAAAGCTCTCGAAGCCGGTGCGATCGAGGCAGTCGTCGTCGCCCGGCGCGGGGGAGCTTCCGCCCGGCTCCGCAGGAACGAACGGGCAGTCGTAGCCCTGCCGGTTCACCGGCACATCGAGGTTCCATTCGAGAAGGGGGCTGAGGTGAATGTCGTCGCGAATTGCGATCGGCGTTTCCAGACCGACGCCGAGATGAAAAAAGTCGGTGCGGTTGATGCCCAGCGCGTAGCGCTCGACCCGAGAAACCAGATGGCGGGTTTCGTCCTGCCGCGGAAGCGGATCTTCCAGGAGCTCGAAGCGCTGGTCTTCGGTGCCGTCGATGAGACGTTCGCTGCGGTCGAAGGTGTAGCCGACGTTGGCGCGAACGATGAGGGGCTTGGCGTTTTCGGCGCCGCGAAGGTCCGCCGTGAGGTTTGCGCGAAGCCCGAGGCCGAGCCCGTCGAAGGCGACGCCGAGGCCGTTTCCGGTCGGAAGCTGAAAGCGAATGTCGCCGCCCACGGCGAGGACCGGGGACACAAAGCCGCCGATTTTCGTGCCCAGGTTGATGTCGCTGAGAACGATCAGGAGATCCGGGAACTCCTGCGAGTTGCTGTTCGCGTAGCTCACCAGGGACGAATAGACCTCGACGAGGTTGTGGATCGCCCAGCTGATAGAGAGGGCGCCTCCGACCCGGGAGTGCTGGTCGTTCGGAAGGAGAAAGCCGTCTTTGGCGAAAAACTCGAAGCCGAGCTGCGCGCGAAAGGTTCCCGGTGCGGCCGGGTGCGCGTCCATGACGTGAATGCCGCCGGTCGGACCGAAGTAGCTGTTGAACATTCGAAAGCGTCGCGCGTCGGCGGGATCGTCGCGGGGATCGGCGTAGTCGGCCTCCTCTTCGTCCTCGTCCTCGTCTTCGTCTTCGTTGGGCTCGCCGGCGTCGTCCGCGTCGCTCTCGTCTTCATCCCCATCCCGATCCGCATCCGCATCTGCATCCGCATCCGAGTTTTCGTCGGAGTCGGGAGGGGCGACGTCGAACTCGCCCTCGTCGAACTCGTCGTCGTCGAACTCATCGTCGTCGAACCCGTCGGCGGCGGGCTCGGGTTCGGGCTCGGGCTCGGGCTCTGCGGCGAACTCATCATCGAACTCGCTGTCGTCAAACTGAGCGGCGACAGGCGCCGAAAGCGCAGGAAAAAGCAGTACGGCGAGGAGGTATAGACGCACGGCCAGCACTCTATTCGTTGTGACGGCGCGAGCAAGCGTTCAGGCGGGGCGCCAGACCATCAATGCCGCGGCTGCGACGAGAGGAAGGACCGCGACGAAAAAGGGTTTCCACCCGCTGCGTCCCTCTCTTCCCACGGTGTAAAGAACGCCCTGAAGCGAGAGCAGCGTGAGCCCGAGGGATCCCACGATCCACGTGGCGAGGAGCCGGTGTCCCGCGATACCGGCGAGGACGAAGCCGAGGGACCAGGTGATCAGCATGCCGAGGCCGCTGCCAAAGAGCGCAAAACGCCGGCGCGTCGCGAGGGGCATGTCCAATGGGACCGTTGCGGCGATCGCGCCACAAAAGAGGAGGAAGACACCGAGGAGTTTCGCGAAGCGAAGCCAAAGCACAGCAAGCCATAGCGCCCTTCGGCTCCGGCGGCGAGCCATGCGATGCTCCCGCCCATGGGTCTCTTCGACCGCCCGATCTTTCACCCTGAGGGTCCGACATTTCGCGAGCTGGCGGTGCAGGCGCTGAGCTCCACCGATCGCGGCTACGACCTTCTTGCACCGAAGTTCGAGTACACGCCCTTTCGCACGCCCGACCCGGTGATCGAGACGAGTCTTCGACGTTGCCGTGGGCTCTCGGCGGCGCTCGATCTTTGTTGCGGCACGGGGGCGGGACTCCGCGCGCTCGAAGGGCGGGCCGAGCGGGTGGTCGGAATCGATCGAAGCGCGGGGATGCTCGCGGAAGCGAGGCGCCACGTCCCGAACGCGGAGCTCCACCAGGGGGACGTGCTGAACCTTCCTTCGGAACTGCGCGGCGAGTTCGATCTGGTGACCTGCTACGGCGCGTTCGGTCACATTCTGGAAGCCGACGAGGCAAAGTTCGTTGCGAGCGTACATGCGGCGCTTCGTCCGGGCGGTCGCTTTGTCTTTGTAACGACCGAGCCGCCGCGTTGGACGTCCTCGGCGCTCTGGGTGGCGCGCGGGTTCAACGCCGTCATGCGGGTTCGCAACGCGCTGCTTCGCCCAGCGTTCATCATGTACTACCTGACGTTTCTCTTGCCCCGCGCGACGCGGCTCCTCGAGGACGCCGGTTTCGAGGTTCGCGTGTTTCGAGACTTTCCAGCGCCCTACGAGCGCCTGCTTACCGTCGAAGCGACACGATAGGAGGATCGGTGGCCAAAGACCGCATTGTCTTGGTGGACGGGAGCGCGCTGATCTTTCGCGCGTTCTTCGCCATCCCCAGCACGTTTCAGAGCAGCCAGGGCGTTCCCACGAACGCGACCTACGGGTTTGCGCTGATGTTCCGCAAGATCCTCGCGGGAAAAACGCCTGCCAAGGGCGCGGTGATCTTCGACGCGCCAGGCAAGACCTTTCGCGACGCGAAGTACCCGAAGTACAAGGCGCACCGGCCCCGGATGCCGGCGGAGCTGCGGACGCAGATTCCGTGGATCAAGAAGGTCGTGGAAGCGCACGACTTTCCGACGCTAACCATCGAAGGCTACGAGGCGGACGACGTCATCGGAACGCTCACGAAGCAGGCCGTGGAGGCCGGGCTCGAGGTGCACATCGTTTCGGGCGACAAAGACTTCGCGCAGCTCATCTCGGCCGACGTCCGCATGCTCGATACGATGAAGGACGTCAGCTACGACCCGGAGCTCGTTCGAAAGAAATGGGGCGTGCCTCCGGCGAAGTTCGTCGACTACCTCGCGCTCATTGGCGACAAGGCCGACAACATTCCTGGCGTCCCGGGCATCGGTCCGAAGACCGCCAAAGCACTCCTGGAGCGCTTCGGCGATCTGCAAACCGTTCTCGACTCGACCGATCAACTCAAAGGCAAGCAGAAGGAACGCCTCGAAGATCACCGTGACGATGCGTTGATGTCGAAGGACCTCGCGACCATCGATGTCGACATGCCCGCGGACGTCCTGGGTGCCACGCTTGCGGATCTCGACATTCCGCCGGTGGAAGCGGAAAAGGTAGATGCGCTCTATCGTGAGCTCGAGTTCTTCTCCCTCCTCAGCGGCAACGACGCGCAGACCCACGCGTCGGATGGCGACTTCGCGGCGCTTCAGGCAGACGAGCTAACTGCCTACTTTGAGGAGCTTGGCGCGGACGGAATGCCGGTGGCGGTGGTTCCGGTGCACCAGCTCCCGTCTCAGATTCACGGCGATTTGATCGGTGTCGCGTTCGCGTCCGCAGGGGACGAAGGAAAGGTCGCGCGATACCTCCCCGTTCGTGGCGATCAGGGTCTGGGACCCGATGCCCTCGATGCGTTTCGCGCCTGGGCGGCCGATTCGCGCCGCTCCAAGGTCACCCACGATCTCCGCGACGTGCTGACGGTGCTTCGCCGGGCGGAGATTCCGCTGACGGGCGTGGTCGGCGACACGCGTCTCGGATCGTTCCTGATCGATCCGACCAAGGATATTCCGCACCGCCTCGATCAGGTCGCGCGCAGCTTTCTGCACCGGACGCTCATTCCCCTGAAGGACGTGGTCGGCGGCGGCAAGGCGCAAAAGAAGCTTGCTGAGGTCGAGCTCGACTCGCTCGCGCCCTACGTATGTCATTTGGCCGCAGCGGTCGCGGAGGCGTGGCCAAAGATCGCGGAAGGCGTCGAATCGGAAGGCCAGACGCGCTACCTGCAGGAGATTTCGCTTCCGCTCGCGAGGGTCCTCGCGGACATGCAGCTCGACGGGATCGGCGCGGACCCCGAGGTCCTGGTGAAACTTGGCGAGGAATTTGCGGAGCGAAAGGCGTCGGTCGAGGCCGACGTCTACAAGCTCGCCGGGCGGGAGTTCAACATTGGCTCGCCGAAGCAGCTCGGCGGGGTGCTCTTCGACGAACTCAAGCTCCCGGTGATCAAGCGGACCAAGACCGGGTATTCAACGGCGGCGGACGTGCTCGAGCGCCTCGCGAGCAAACACGACGTCGCGAAGAAGATTCTCGAGTGGCGCTCTCTCGCGAAACTCATCAACACCTACACGCGCGTCCTTCGGGAGGCGATCCATCCGCGCACAAGCCGCATTCACTGCACCTTTCAACAGACGGTGGGAGCGTCGGGGCGCCTGATCACGACCGAGCCGGATCTGCAGCGGACGCCCATTCGAACCGACGACGGTAAGCGCATTCGCGAGGCCTTTGTGCCGCGGGAAGGCTGGGTGATGGTGAGCGCCGACTGGAGCCAGATCGAGCTCCGTATTCTCGCCCACATCACCGAAGACGAGCTGCTTCTCGAGTCGTTTCAGAAGGACATCGATGTTCATCGAAAGACCGCCAGCCAGATCTTTGATGTCGCGCCGGAGGAGGTCACGCCGGCGCAGCGCAACGTTGGCAAGACGGTGAACTTTGCGACGATCTACGGTCAGGGGGCGACCGCGCTCGGTCAGAGCCTCGGCATGCCGCGGTCGGAGGCGAAGGACATTATCGATCGCTACTTCGAAGCCTACGCCGGGGTGTCTGAGTGGCAGACCGAAACGGTCAACGACGCCTACCAGCACGGCTGGGTGCAGACCCTAACAGGTCGCAAGCGCTACGTGCCGGAGCTCTCCAGCAACAACGTGACCGACCGCGCCTACGGCGAGCGCATCGCGACGAACACCCCGATTCAAGGTTCGGCGGCCGACATCTGCAAACTCGCGATGCTCGACATCTCTCGGCGGCTTCAGGACGCCAAGCACGAAGGCCGCATGCTCTTGCAGATTCACGACGAGCTGGTTTTCGAAGCGCCTCCTAGCGAGCGGGAAGCGATCGTCGAACTCGTCCGCGATGCCATGGAAAACGCGTTTCCGGAGCTCAGCGTGCCCCTCAAGGTAGACGTCGGGTGGGGCGCCAGCTGGGCCGAAGCCCACTAACGTTCCAGTCTAACCCCAGAGCTCGGCGACCCAGTCGAGGAGCTTCTGCTCGCCTTCGGTGATCGTGTCGGCCTTGGCGACGATCTCGATGGTTTCCCGAATCATCAGGCGCGCCTCCGGCCGAATCACCTTCTGCGCGTGCGCGCGAATCGAATCGTCGTCCGGGCACTTCTGCGCCGAGCGGGAAATCACCCGCCAGAGCGCGTCGCGACCGCCGATCTCCGCGGCAGCCTCTTCGAGAAAGGCTTCCTCTTCCTCGGAGAACTGCCCGTCGAGGCGAATGAGAACCCGGAGCAGCCCACCGAGGGCAAGCTGCTCATGGCTCTCGAGATCATCGATCTTGCTGATTTGATCGCGATAGGTCATCGCCGCCTCCGCCGGATGAGTCCAACTACCAGGACCGCAAGGAGTCCGCTGCTCGGTGCCGGGGCCGTCGCGCAGCCGCACCCCCCGCCGCTTGCGCCGCCGCCCGCGTCGACACCTGCATCCGCCACTCCCGCGTCCGGTGCGCAAGCCTCAGCGGAGCATTGATCGGCGCCTGTTCCAGGGTCGCAGGTCTCGCCCGGATCGACGACTCCATCACCGCAGAACGCCGCCACGCAGCTGGTGCGGCAGGCGCCCGGGTTTTCGTCCGAGTTCGCGTCGCCCGAGTCGCATTCCTCTCCGGTGTCGACAACCTCGTCGCCGCAGTACGCGGCAACGCAGCGCACGCGGCAGGCGTCCGGCTCGGTATCCGAGTTTATGGTTGTGCCGTTGTCGCATTCCTCGCCCGGATGGACGAAGCCATCGCCGCAGGTGTCGGTGCAGTTCGAGTCGGGTCCTTCTTCGTCGGTTTCGAGCTCGAAGCAGGCCCAGCCCGGTTCCACTTCACAGACGTCCGAGCATCCATCGCCCACGTCCGTGTTTCCGTCGTCGCATTCCTCGCCCGGGATTCGTTCGCCGTTGCCGCAGGACGAGGCGCATTCCTCGGTCTCCTCGTTGAAGGTGAAGCCTGGTGCACACTCGCAGAGCGGCGTGGTGTTACCGATCTGGTTGACGCAGACCTCGCGGATTCGGTCGCACGGGTTGGCGATCGAACACTCGTTGACGTCGAAGCAGTCGAGGCCGGAGCCTTCCCACCCTTCATTGCAGGCGCAGTCAAACGTGCCGTCGAGGTTGGTGCACGTTGCGTTCGGGTTGCACGGAGACCCGTCACACTCGTTGACGTCCAAGCAGCTCGTTCCGTCGCCCTCGTAGCCCTCATTGCAGCTGCACGAGAAGGTGCCGACGTCATTGGTGCACGTCGCGTTCTCGTCGCAGTTGCTCAGCGCCGGATCCAGGCACTCGTCGACGTCGATGCAGGTTCCGTTGAGGGGTGCGTCGACCTCGTAGCCGTCGTTGCAGTCGCAGGAGTAGTCGCCGGGGTCTTCCTCGGCGCATTCACCTTCGCCGCAGGGCCCGGCCAAGCATTCGTTGATGTCGACGCAGGCGCCGCTTTCCTCTTCGAAGCCGCGCGGACAGGTGCAGCTGTACGTGCCGACCTCGTTCGAACACGTCCCCGGATCACAGGGCGAGCCGCTGGCGCATTCATCGACGTCGGTGCAGCTGCCACCGGTGTCGGGCGCGTCGAAGCCGCTGTTGCAGTCGCAGACGTAGGTGCCGGCGAGGTTGGTGCAGCTCAGACGTTCCGCGCCGCAGGTTGCC
Source organism: Myxococcota bacterium (assembly GCA_039186435.1). Taxonomy (GTDB): domain Bacteria; phylum Myxococcota_A; class Polyangia; order Polyangiales; family Houyiibacteriaceae; genus JALVDI01. The sequence continues at coordinate 19,589 of JBCDAA010000048.1, forward strand.
GGGTTCTCGCACTCGTCCACGTCCGCGCAAACTCCGCCCGCTGCTGGCGCTGCGTACCCGCTGTTGCAGACGCAGGAGAACGTGCCCACGAGGTTGTTGCAGTCCGCGCGTTCGGGGCCGCAGGTCGACGGGTCGGCGCACTCGTCGATGTCCGTGCACGCGCCGCCCGTATCGGGCGCGGTGTAGCCGGAGTCGCACGCGCATCGGTACGTTCCCGGAAGGTTCGTACAGCCCGCACGCGCGCTCCCACAGGTGCCTCCGATCGCGCACTCGTTGATGTCCGTGCACGAGCCGCCGGTGAGCGGGGCCTCGTAACCTGGCTCGCAGCTGCACCGGTAGCTGCCGATCGTGTTGGTGCACGTTCCCTCGCCGCAGATGCCTGGCGTTCGGGAGCATTCGTTGACGTCCACACAGGTCGCGGTGAGGCCGCTGCCCTGCGGTTCGAAGCCGCCACCGCAGCTGCAGATGTACGAGCCCGAAACGTCCGTACACCCGTTCCCCGGGGAGAGGTCCTGTCCACAGGTGCTGCGGTCGGTGCACTCGTTGATGTTCGTGCAGCGGCGGCCGTCACCGGTAAATCCGTCGTTGCACACGCACTCGAAGCTGTCGGGCGTGTCGATGCAGGTCGCATTGCGATCGCAGTCGTCCATCCCCGTCGTGCACTCGTTTTCCACGACGCAGGTCACGCCGTTGAACCCAAAGCCGGGGTTGCACATGCACGTGAACCCCCCCGCGTTGTTGCTGCAGGTTCCAAAGCCCAGGTTGGCGTTGCACGTGGTGGAATCGGCGCACTCGTTGATGTCGACGCAGGTCTGCGTGAAACCGCTGCCGGAAATCTGAAACCCACTGTTGCAGGCGCAGCTGTAGGAACCGAAGGAGTTCGTGCAGGTGCCGTAGCCAAGGTTTGCGTTGCAGCGCGTAGGCGACGCGCACTCGTCGATGTCGCTGCACGTCCGCGAGGTGCCCGAGCCGGTTTCCGTGAAGCCCTGGTTACCGCAGTTGCAGTCGTAGCTTCCGGCGGTGTTGCTGCAGCTATTGCCGGCGAAATCCTGCCGACATTGCGTCGGGTTCGAGCACTCGTTGTTGTCGATGCAGCTCTCGGAAAAGGTGCCATCGTTGACGAGCAAGAACCCAGTGTTGCAGGAGCAATTGTAGCGCCCGGTCGTGTTGAAGCAGCTTCCGTAGCCAATGTGCTCGTTGCATGGATTGCCCGTTGAGCACTCGTTGATGTCACTGCAGGTTCGCGACGTTCCCGAGCCCGTTTCCTGGTAGCCCTGGTTGTTGCAGGTGCAGTCGTACGAACCCGAGGTGTTCGTGCAGGAGTTGCCGGACACGTTCTGGGCGCAGCGCGTCGGTGACGAGCATTCGTTGATGTCTGAGCAACCGCTCGCCCCGGAGTCACTCACGCCGTCGCTCGAGACGTCACGTCGGCCGTTGCCAGTAAAGCCTGAGCTGCAGCTACAGGTGAAACCGTAGTAGCGACTTCCGCTTGGGACTGCGCCGCTGGTGTTGTTGCTGCATTGGGTGCCGGTGCTCGTCGAGCAGTTGGTGTAGTTCCGGGGGTGAAAGGAAAAGCCCCAGGTGCCGGTGGACTGCAGGAAGCACTCGTTGGTGTGGTGGGTATTTCCGGAGGGCGGGCCGCTTCCGATGCCCCAGCCGGGAAGGGTGACGTAGATGTTCGAGCCTTGGCCGGACTGGCCCGCGGTGTAGGAGCTGTTGAAGTAGACGAGTTCTTGGCCGTTGGTGCGCCCGTCACCGTCCGAGTCCCGGTCGCGAAGGCCGCTGTCCCAGTTGTAGGCCGAGTGGCCCGAGAAGTTTCGCGCGAAGTCAAAGCCGAAGACGTTGCGGCACGATCCGAAGGGGGAAGTCGGAAAGCCTGTGCCACCGCCGCAGCCTGAGCCTCCGCTCGGGTTGTTGTGGCAGGTGAGGCAGCTATTGGCGTCGCTGTTTGGAACGTCGTTGAGGTAACTCGAAAAGGCGAAGGCGTCGGACGCGCCGCTCCCTACTAAGAACAGCGCGATAAGCGCGAGCCTGCGTGTCATCGAGTCCCCTCTTTTCCTCGAAGGCCGATGACGCCTTTCCCTGCGAAGAGTGAATCTCCGCAGGTCCTCCCACCACGATTTTCGGAGGTTTGTCTTTCGTTCATCGACGCCGTCGAACCACTACCCACAACGCGAAGGCCATGCATGCTGCGCCGAAGGGTGCTTTCCCGTCACCCGTCGCTGCGCAGCCACCACCGCCGCCGCCCATCATCATCCCACCATCGGCGCCCGTTCCTCCATCCATGCAAGCTGGATCGGGAGTGTTGGTGCACCCATCGGAGTTGCAGCCGTCGATGGTGCACGGATCCCCGTCATCACACATCGAGTCGTCGCAGGGGCACGACGCATCCGCCGAGTCGATATCCCCGTTGCAGTTGTTGTCGACGCCGTCGTCGCACACTTCGCTCGCGCGAACGTTGATCAGCGGATCGGTGTCATCGCAGTCCATGCCGAACCGGTCTTCCGCCTCGTCGAGGCAGTCGCCGTCACGGTTGTCGTCGGTCCCGTCGACGCAGAAGCCGTCGCCGTCGCGGTCGAGCAGCACGAAACAGTCGACGTCGAAGAGGTCGACGTCGCCATCGCAATCGTCGTCGAAGCCATTGCGACACATTTCCTCGGCGCGCGGGTTCCGGTCCGCGTTCGAGTCGTCGCAGTCGCTCTCGGCGATGTTCTCTCCCTCGTCGAGGCAGTCGCCGTCACCGTTGACGTCCTGCCCGATCGGGCACCAACCGTCCGAGTCCGCGTCGACATCGCGAACGCACGCGTCGCCGTCGTCGCGATAGTCCCCGTCGAAGAGCGCGGGGCCTTCGTCGATGAGGCCGTCCTGGTCGTTGTCCTTGCGGTCAAAGCAGTTTTCGGGCGCTCCCGGGTAGACGGTGGAGTCGTCGGGCGCGAGGTCGACCATCGTCGGATCCGAAGTGTCGGTCGCCTGTTCGTCGGCGTCCGCGCAGTCTCCGTCGCCGTTGCCGTCCCGGCCCACTTCGCACCATCCGTCCCCGTCCCGGTCGCGGTGGTCGCGGCACATCGGGTCGAACGCGTCCGTGGAGCCGTCGCAGTTGTTGTCGAGCTCATCGGTGCAGATTTCGATGGTCAGCTCGCCCCCACGCGCGGGAACGACATCCGGATTCATATCATCGCAGTCGGTGCTGCCGCCTTCTTCGCCCGGGTCCGCGCAGTCGCCATCGCGGTTCATGTCGAAGCCGACAAAGCAGTAGCGGTCGCCGTCCCGGTCGAGGAAGCCAGCGCAGTCCTCGTCGGCGAGGGAGACGTCTCCATCGCAGTCGTTGTCGACGGTGTCCGTGCACATCTCGGCAGCCGACGGGCTCACCAGCGGATCACTGTCGTTGCAGTCGAAGGGTTCGATGTCCTCGCCCGGGTCGACGCAGTTGCCGTCCATGTCCATGTCGACACCGCGCGGGCAGTGGCCGTCCATGTCACTGTCGAAGAAACCCGCGCACTCGCTATCGTCGAAGTTCGCGTCGCCGTCGCAGTCGTTGTCGACGGTGTCCGTACAGATTTCCGTCTCGTCCGGGTTCACATCCGGGTTGGTGTCGTCGCAGTCGAAGCCGCCTTCCGGCTCGAGGTTGTCGAGGCAGTCGCCGTCGTCGTTAAGATCGCGACCCACCGGGCAGAACCCATCGTCGTCGTTGTCGATGTCACCGCGGCACATGTCGTCGAACTCGTCGGTGAGCTCGTTGCAGTCGTTGTCGAGGCCATCCGAGCAGTTCTCTCGGTTGCCCGGAAACACGGTGATCTCGTCATCGTTGCAGTCGACGTCGCCGTTGGCCTCGCCGGGGTCGATGCAGTCGCGGTCGTCGTTCATGTCACGTCCCATGCGGCACACGCCATCTCCGTCGCGGTCGACGACGTCTTCACAAACGGGGTCCTCGAGCGTTGAGAGGCCGTTGCAGTCGTCGTCGATGGTGTTCGTGCAGAGTTCGTCCGCGCCCGAGTTCACCATCGCGTTGTCATCGTCGCAGTCGACGGAGCCGTCGTTCTCACCGGGTCCAAGGCAGTCGCCGCTGTCGTCGAGATCCTGGCCGAACCAGCAAAAGCCGTCGCCGTCCATGTCGGTACTGCCCGGACTGTTGGTGTCGAAGCCAGGGCGCGTCACGTAGTCCTCGACGCCGGGATCGTCTTCGCCGGGACGCCAGGTGCCGGTCGGGTCCTGGAGCTCCTGGCCATTCGTAAAGCCGTCGCCGTCGGAGTCCATCGCGGCGAGGGTTTCGTTCCAGCGAAACATGTTCGTGCGAAACGCCATCCCGAAGGGGTTCAGGCAGGGACGCGTACCGCCGCTTTCCTCGCACCCAGCGCCCCCGTCCGGGTTGTTGTGGCAGGTGATGCACGGCTTCACCGTTCCTGCGCTATTTTCCGCCGTCGCGCGGTTGGGCACGCGACTCGCGTAAAACTCGTGTGCAAACGCCTCCACAGGGAGCGCGAAAAGAACGAGGAGCGTAAGGGCGGAAAAGCGCATGGGGACCTCAAGGGGTGACGCGGAAGTTCAACCGATAGTTTAGGGCGCGGGAGATATCCGGCCGCTCGTCTTCCACGACCACGAAGAAGAGGCCGCCGGTCGCAAATGTCTCGTCAATTACGGGACACCCTGAAACTACGTCGCCTCCGCGGTTGTCGTTATTCGCATTTCGCAGCGTTAGGGTGAGGTCGGGACTGCCCACCCCCGAACACGGTGATCCGGAGCCGTCGCGCTGCTCGACTTCCAATCGCCCGCCGTCGGGGATGTCTACGGCAAAGACGTCTGGGTAGCCACATCCCTCAAAGCCGCCGATGTCCGCGATGACTTCGAGCTCGTTTGTCGCGACCGGAAGAACGATTCGGTTCGCTTCCTTGAAGTTGAAGTTGAAGCCCTGCTCTTCGCGGGAGTCTTCCGTCACCATCCAGCGACAGTCGGAGGAGCATCCGGCCTGGCCTTCGCAGGCCTCCCCGTGCTCGGGGACGCCGTTGCCGCAGTTCGGCCGGATCGCATCGAGCAGGTACGCGCCGCCGCCGCGGTTCGTGTCATCGATGCCGATGAAGAAGCGACCGCTCGTCTCAAAGGTGAACGCGAAATGCTCGTCCTGCTGCGCATCGCAGAAGTTCGCGAGCAGATCGTCCGCGCACATCGTCGACGAGCAAGACGCGTTGAAAACGTATAGCGTCGGGTTGCGCGACGTCGGATCAGGATCGTTCGCCTCGTCGACGCGCAAGTGGAAGTGCCACTCCTCGCCCTCGGTCACATCCACGGCGAAAAAGCCTTCCGGACCTGGGGTCGAGAGGTTGCCGCAGCCGGTGAGCGATCCGACGTCGTTGACGAACGCTGTCGTGTCGATTGCGATGTTCTCCATCGTGTCGGTGATGACGAAGACGTCGTCCGTGCCGCACCGATCAACGGCGGGCTGAGTGGTGCCGGAGTCCTCCTCGACGACCGCGTCCATCCCGGCATCAACTCCGCCGGTGTCGGGGGTTTCGCCGCCGTCCGCGAGGCGCCGAAAGAGTTCCGGGTCTGCCAGGCTACAGCCCGCGAGCGCGACCAAAACGAAACAAGCTAGGGTTCTCACGCCATCACCTCAAAAGTTGCCTTGGGCACCGATCACAAATCCACCTGGGCCTGCAGAAACCGTGGGGTTTGCCCCCGGCTCTTCGCTCTCGTCGTCGTCGCCTCCTCCTCCACTCCAGTTCGTGAAGATGGCGAGAACAGCGGCGGTCGCACCGAGACCCGCGGCCACTCCGATAAGGGCGTTGGTTCGCTTTTCGGCGCTGCGAACATCGTTGTACATCGATCGAGCTTCCTCGAACGTGGCTGTCGGCCCGTTCGCGAACTCCTCGTAGTCGTCGTTCTTGCTCTGGGCGTCGAGACCGCTCCAGATGATGAGGCCGCCGGCTACGAGCGCCGCGCCGCCCACGGCGATGACGACCGCGGGGTGAAGACCGCCACTGTCTTCTTCTTCCGGAGTTTCAAAAGGGTCCGGGTCAGGATCCGGGTCGGGGTCCGGATCGGGATCCGGGTCGGGGTCGGGGTCCGGGTCCGGAACGCGGTTCTGCTCGACCGCGCGTTCGAGCACGGCGATGCGTGCCTCGACTTCCTCGCGGTCCGGCGCATCCGGTACCTCGACGAGGTACTCCCGGAACTTGCTGAGGGCCTCTTCGTCGCGACGAAGGCGGTCGAGCGTCACTGCGATGTTGTAGAGAAGCACCGCGCGACCGCTGAGCTCGTACGCCTGAATGAATCGCGCGAGGGCGTTGTCGTAATCGCCTCGAGAAAAGGCATCACGTGCCGACTCGAAGGTCAGGCGGGCCGCGCGATCGAGGTTTTCGTCGCGCGCCTCGAGTTCCGTCGCTTCTTCCTCGGTTGGCGCCGCCTCTGCCGGCTGCTGCGCAATTGCATGGCCGCTGTGGACAACGGCCAAAATCAACCCCAGTCCCCCCAAGAGGGTCTGTCTAGGCATTCTCACTCCCATCCTCTGCGACCCCATCGTCGCCTCGGCATCCTATGGTGACGTAGCATAACTTGCGACATACTGCTTACCGGGTGAATGGATTTTTCGATGCGTAGGAAAGCATTCTATCTCAGTTTGACTGCAATGGTGTGGGGTTGCGGGGATGACGCGAGTCCGACCGACGCCGGCGTCGATACAGCCATAGCGGACGCGGGGACCGACGTTGCCGAGGATGTTCCCGGGGACGCGGGTGTTGATGCATTTGATGCAGGCTTTGACGCGGGTCCTCCTTGCGACGGTCCGCCCGGCCTTTATATCGACCCCGACTGCGAAGAGCTCTCACCCGAGATCCTCCCTTACAACCCGCAGTTCTGGCTTTGGAGTGATGGGACCGACAAGGGGCGCTTCATCGCGTTTCCCGATGGCGCTGTCATCGACTCGCGTGACGAGGACGCGTGGGTCTTTCCCGTGGGCACACGCATTTGGAAGAACTTCGACCTAGACGGGATGCACCTTGAGACCCGCTACTTCGAAAAGACGCGGGCCGGCGAGGGGCTTAGCACCTGGCGGATTCGAACCTACCAGTGGAACGAAGACCAGAACGCGGTCACGGAGGTCACCGATGGCGCGTTTAACGTTCTCGGCACCGACCACGACATCCCGCCCGTTGCTGCCTGTGGCCGCTGTCATGACGGAGGCGCGCAGCCAGATATCGTCCTCGGCTTTGGCTCCATCCAGCTCAACCACGACGACTCGGACGTCACCCTCGCGGACCTGGAGTCGATGGGGCTCCTGAGCGACCCGGTCGACGAAGCGCTCGCGGTGATTCCCACCCCGGACCCCGTGGTTCGTGAAGCACTGGGCTACCTCCACGCGAACTGCGGTCATTGTCACGGCGGATTCGCGCCGGCAGCGGGCATGCGGCTCTTTCTCGAAACAGGCACCGCGACCATCGAGGAAACGGGCGCGTATCAAACGGCGGTCGGCCAGCCGAGCGCGTGGGTGACGCCCGAGGCGACGACGCGCGTCGTTCCCGGCGACCCGGAAGCGAGCACGCTTTTTCTTCGGATGAACACCCGTGAGCCGGTGAATCAGATGCCGCCGCTGGCAACCGAAGCGGTCGACGACGTCGGTCTCGAAGAAGTGCGCCAGTGGATCCTCTCCCTGCCGACTGACGGGGGATGATAACGTTCGCGCATGCGCGCCGAGGGTTGTAGCGACGTTGGCCGAGTACGCGGCCACAACGAAGATTATTGGTTAGCGGACGATGAGCTGCGCCTCTACGTGGTGTGCGACGGAATGGGCGGGCACGCCGCGGGCGAGGTCGCGTCGCGGACCGCGGCCGAAACGCTCGTCGAAGGACTGAGCGCGGATCGTCCGACCACCGTCGAAGAGGGGCGCGCGCGTCTCGAAGCGGCGGTGCACGAAGCCAATCGCCGCGTCTACGCGATGGGCGCTGCGGACAAAGCCAAAGCCGGTATGGGAACGACGTGTACCGCGGTGCTCTTCGTCGACGACCGCGCTGTTCTCGCCCACGTCGGCGACAGCCGTCTCTACATGGTCCGTGACGGCGAGATTCATCAGCTCTCGAGCGACCACACGTTTGTCGCAGAAGCGGTGAAGCAAGGGATCATGACGCCGGAGCAGGCGAAGCGAAGCGAGCACACGAACGTGGTGACGCGAGCGGTGGGGCCGTCGCCGCAGGTTCTCGTCGACACGCTCGTCTTCGACGTTCTTCCAGGGGACACGCTTCTGCTCTGCTCGGACGGGCTTACCGAGTATCTCGAAGACCACGAGCTCCGCGATCGACTTGCGGCGAGTGGAAGCGCAGCACCCGGTCTCGTTGCGGTCGCCAATGAGCGTGGCGGTGAGGACAACATCACGGTTCTGGTCGTGAGTGTCGACGAGGTTGACGAAGCGCGCGCGACGCAGGTTCAGGCCGACCTCATGGCCCTTCGACATATCCAGCTTCTCAGCGAGCTCGACATGGCGGAGCAGGCAAAGGTGGTCGGGCATCTCGAGTCGCTCTACCGAGAGCAGGGCCAGGCGATCCTCGACCAGGGTGCCGAGGGACAAGGGCTCTACATCCTGGTGGCGGGCGAGGTGGAAGTCGTGCGCGACGGCAAGGTGATCGCCACGCTTCCCGCGGGGTCCCACTTCGGCGAGATGGCGCTGCTCAACCAGCGCCCGCGAAATGCGACCGCACGCGCGATGACGGACTGCCGGCTCTTGCATCTCTCTCGAGACGGCTTCTACCAGCTCGTGCAGCACGACCATGTGATCGGTATCAAATTCCTGTGGCGGCTGGCGCAGACCTTGAGCATGCGCCTCGATGAGGCGTACGAGACGCCCCAGGAGAGCGAAGCGACGCGAAAGACGATGCGCTTCGGGCTCTTTCCGAGCCCTTTTGCGCCGAAGCGCTGACCGCTGGATTTCGAGCCGAAGGTCGCTACAACCCAGCGTGGCGAAGCTCTATTTTCGATACGGGACCATGGACAGCGCGAAAACGCTGAACCTTCTCGCGGTTGCGCACAACTATCGAAAGCAGGGGAAGAAGTGCGTGCTTCTCAAGCCAAAGATGGACGCGCGTTTCGGGGCGGAGAAAATTCGCTCGCGAAGCGGCCTGGAGGCGGACGCGGACTTCCTCTTGGAGAACGACTGTCGCCTTCCCCTCGAGCAGCTTGAGGGGCTCGACTGCGTGCTTGTCGACGAAGCGCAGTTCTTGAGCGAAGCGGTGATCGAGCAGCTTCGCGATCTCACGATCGACCAGAACGTGCCCGTGATCTGCTACGGGCTTCGAACGGACTTTCGAGCGCGGTTGTTTCCCGGATCGCGCAGACTCTTTGAGCTCGCCGACTCCATCGAGGAAGTCAAAGTCACCTGCGTGCACTGCGGGCGAAAGGCCGTCTTCAACCTGCGGTGCATCGACGGCAAGCCGACCTTCGACGGTCCTCAGGTCAAACTCGGCGCCGACGAAAGCTACGTTCCCGTCTGCTGGCGTCACTACCGCGAGGCGCTGATAGAGAGCTCGGGATCTGCTAGGATGGCGCCGTGACCGCCGAGGCTCCGACCCCTCAGCCCGATTTGGTGGGCCGCACGGTAGGCGGTCGCTTCAAGGTGCTCGAAAAGCTCGCCGCCGGCGGTATGGGGGTTGTCTACAAGGCGGAGCAGGTTCCGCTCGGCCGCATGGTGGCGGTGAAGATCCTTCGGCACCCTCAAGACCCGCGCCTCGACGACAATTTCTCGAAGCGCTTTCTGCTCGAAGCCGCGGCGGTGGCGAACCTCAACCATCCCCACACGGTGGTGGTGCACGACTACGGCCGGGACGGTGAGCTCCTCTACTTCGCGATGGAGTACCTGCCGGGCAGCACGCTCACGGGGCTCGTCAAGAAGGGCGGGCCCATGCACCCGTCCCACGCCATTCACGTCGCGATGCAAATCGCGAGCTCGCTCCTCGACGCGCATGGGCAAGACCTCGTTCACCGGGATCTAAAGCCAGGCAATGTCATGGTGGGCGAGCGGGGTGGCGATCCTCTCTTCGCGAAGGTGCTCGACTTCGGCCTCGTGAAGATGGTGAGCAAACAAGAGAACGTGAAGCTCACCCAGAGCGGCATCATGCTCGGATCGCCGCGCTATATGTCGCCCGAGCAGGTGCGCGGGGGCGAGGTCGATCATCGCGCTGATATCTATGCCTTCGGCGCGGTGCTCTGCTTCATGCTCACCGGAAAGTCGCCCTTCGCGAGCGGTTCCCAGTTCGAGGCGATGCGAGCGCATGTCTACACGCCTGCGCCGAAGCTTCGTGAGGTGAACCCGGAGTGTCGAGCGAGCGAGCGCGTCGAGCAGGTGGTGTTGCGCTGCCTCGAGAAAAAGCCCGACGATCGCTTTCAGTCCTTTGCCGAGATCATTTCTGCGCTCGAGCATGCGCGGCTCGCGCCGACGGACGACGAGTTTGATGCCAAGCCGACGATGATGCGGGACTCGGGCGTGTCGCCGATCGCGGCGCCGCTGAGCCAACCGCCAGCGGAGAGTGTTCCCCCAGCGCCCACGCCAACGCCTGGGCCGGCGCCGCAGTTCTCCCTCGAAGCGCGAATGAGCGCGAACCCGCCCGCGCCATCGGACCCGCCGGCTCCCGAGCCGAGCGCCGATGTTCCCTCGATGCGCGACGCGGCCGTGCGGCGCACGCTCACGTGGGTTCTGCGAGGGCTGATCATTCTGGTTGTCGTCGCGGCCGCTGGGCTGGCGGCCTTCATCATTCCGAACGCGGCGAGCGAGCCCGAAATGCAGTCGACGCCGCTTCCGCCCTTGCCGGTCGAACCGGCGCCCACCCCACAGCCAGAGCCAGTCCCGGAGCCTGCCCCAGAGGTCGCGCCGCCGCAGCCGGCAGCTGCCCGAACGACGATCGTTGAGGTGCACAGCGATCCGTCGCCTGCGGTCGTTCGACGGGGTGGCGGAGACATTGGGGATACCCCTGTCACGCTGGAGATTCCCGAAGGCGAGACGTGGATCATCGAGGTATCTGCGACCGGCTACGTGCCGCAGCAGGTCGAGCTTCGTGGGGGCGACGGCCGGCGTGATGTCGTGCTCGAGCGTCGCCGTCGCCGGCCGCCTCGCGTTCCGGAAGAGGGAATGGGCATGGAGCCAACCGAGACGCGGATGGACCCTGGGTCGCGGATGGACGATCCCTTCTGGAACCCCTGGGGCGCCGAGGAGTAGCGGTCGTCAGGTGAGGCCGACGCGACGCGAAAGCGCCGACGCGAACAGGCCCTCCGGATCGTATTTCGTTTTGACCTCGCGCCAGCGCGCCGCGCGGGGATACATCGCCGCAAAGGTCGCCGCGTTCAGGAACGCGTCTTTGCCAAGGTAGATCCGGCCGCCCGCGTCGAGAACCTTCTGGTCGAGCCGCTGGAGCAGTTCGTGAAGGCCGTCTCGAACGGGAAAGTCGATCGCAAAGGTGTAGCCCTCGAAGGGAAAGGAGAGGAGGCCTTCCTGCTCTGCGCCAAACTTCTTTAGGACGTTCAGAAAGGGCACCTGATCGCTCGAGGTGATCGCCTCAAGAATCTCGCGAACTGTTTCGCGTCCCCCGTCGAGGGGCACCACGAACTGATACTGCGTGAAACCGCGCGGACCGTAGCCTCTGTGCCATTCGCCGACGAAGTCGAGCGGGTAGAAGAACTTTTCGTAGTGAGCGATGGCTGCGCCCCGGGACTGCATCTGCCCGAGGACAACGTTTAGCGCGCGGACGCTTAGCGGGTTGAGCGCGAAACTCGGCAGCTCGAAGGGCACAACGAGAGGCGAGGGCGGCGTGACCGAAAGGGGGTTTCGCACCGATCGCGGGAGGTCGCTTCGTTTCGCGTGGTCGCCAAGGGTGAGAACGCCGCGCCCCAGGTTGCGGCCGCGGGCAAGCGAATCGATCCACGCCACGGAGTAGGGGTAGGTCGAGTCGTAGGTCTCGAACGCGTCGAGCAACTCGTCGAGGTTTCGCACGGTCACAGCGCGCTGATGGAAATACGTCGTCTCGATCCGACGTAGACGAATCGTCGCGGTGAGGATCACGCCGAGGAGTCCCATCCCACCGAAGCTCGCCCAGAAGAGATCGGAGTGCTCTTCCCGGCATGCGCGCACAACCTCACCGGACGCGAGGAGAACCTCCATCGAGTCGACACAGTTCGAAAAGCAGCCGTCGACGTGATGCGCCTTGCCGTGAACGTCGTTGGCAATGCAGCCCCCGACGG
>JBCDAA010000049.1:0-31300 GCA_039186435.1 Myxococcota bacterium
CGCTATCGCACTTAGCGATTCGCCCCGCCGCCATCTCTCCCACAGCTCCGCTCGCTCATGTCCTGTCCACTCTCGTCTCGTTCGCGTTTTCGTCATGCCATGCCCTTTTACCCGGCGTTGCCATGACCCCTTGAATTCACCTTCACTTTCGTCACTTCGCCCATGGATCGGATCCATCGCACCGAGACGGTCCGCTGGACCTGCAAGGAGAACGAGGCCGCGACGTCGCCTCCAAGGTAGACCGCGTGGCCGGATCCTTGTGAATGGCCCGAAAACGCAGTGTCGGTCCTTTCGCTTGTGGCGATCGCATCGCGCACCGAAGACCACAGCGAGGAAACGTCTTCGCCGGCGAGAAGTGTCCGAACCCGCGCGTCGATCGCGTACGCTTCACCCACCCTCACCGGGCTTCGCTACACAGTACTTCGCGATGGACGCTTCGTAGCCCGCGCCCTGTCCGAGCAGGTTTCGCGCACGGCGTCCCGCCTCGGATACGCGAGTGCGCTCGCCGCCCAGCGAACGCACGAACTCCAGAAAGCGATGGTCGTCGGAACGTTCCCAAAGCTGGAGGAGCGCGCGTCCGCAGCGCTATGGCGCGCGCACTTCGACCCTCGCGGTCGCGCGCCTCGTCCCCAGCCTTGCCTCCACCTCGTGGGTACCCGGCGCGGGCTCCCAGCGTTCTCCCACCTCGACTCCGTCCACTCGCCAGGTCACGCCAGACGCAAGGGAGCCGGCCTGCGTGGCGCGTAGGGTGATGGACGGCGGTCGCGCGGGGTCGAGGAGAATTCGGGTGCCGTTTCGAGGTCGCACGATGCGAAGGTGACCGGTCGCTCGAAGTTGTGCGACGCGCGTTCCCGCTTGCTGCACGCGGCGCTGCCAGCCGGCGTATCGCGGCGGTAGGGTGACCGTGCCGTTCGGGTCGTGAAGACCACATTGCGCTCTCGGTTCGGTGCCGCGCACAAAGCGGTCTGTCGTGCGATGGGTGCAGCCGGGCCCGGGAAGGGCACCGCTCAAACGACACACCTGTACGACCACCGTCTCCGAAGGAGCGTCGACTGTTCCGTGATCCCCCTCGATCGCAGCGTCCCCCGCCGCTTCATCTCCAACGTCGCGACCACCCGCAAGAAAGCGACCGTCGGGATGATCCTCGACGGGATCCGCAAGCGCGATCAATCGCGCCGCAACCGGCGCCGCCGTCGCAAACCCCGAGAGCCCGTCGGTCGGATTGCCTTCCGGGTCGCCAAGCCACACCAGCACCGTCACGTCCTCGGTGTACGCCGCCGCCCAAACGTCCCGATGTCCGGTGCTCGTTCCTGTCTTGAGTGCAAAGTCGCGACCCGCAAGATCCGTTAGGTCCTGACCAAAGCCATCGCGGCGTGCGTTCGCGTCCCGAAGAATGTGCGTGATGATCCGTGCCGCCGCGGGATCCAGGACCAGCTCGGACGACTCACGCGACCGCTGAGACGGCAGCTGCGGTCCCCTGGATGAGCGTCCTCTCTCTCCGGACGACTGCGCATCTTCGGACGACTGCGCTTCTTCGGACGACTGCGCCTCTTCGGACGACTGCGCCTCTTCGGACGACTGCGCCTCTCTCGACCCTCGAGTCCCTCGCGACGACGTCCCGCGAAGCGCGGGCAACATTCGAAGCCCGATCGGCGATCCCTCTCGCGCAAGCGTCACGTACGCCTTCGCCAAGTCGAGCGGTCGCACGTCCGCACCGCCCACCGCGATCGCCGCCCCGTAGTGCTCGGGCCCGTGCAGTCCCTGTATGCCGAGCTGGCGAAGACGTTCGACGATCCGCGGAGCGCCCACCCGGCGAGCTGCGTCGATCGCCGCCAGGTTCAGCGACGCCGCCAGCGCCGTCCGCAGCCGCACGGGTCCGCGCTCACGACCGTCGTAGTCTTCCGCCTCAAAGATCTCACCGTGCCCGCCCGTCATCGGCAGCGCGATGTCGTCGAGCATCGTCGCGGCGCTGCCCCCTTGTTCGAGAAGTAGCTCGTAGACGAATGGCTTCAGGGTGGAGCCGGGCTGGCGTCGCGCGCGAAGAAGATCCAGCGAACCGCCGCTCGCGCTGTGATCGGCAGCGCCCACGTACGCGAGGATCTCCCCGCTCGCGTTGTCGACCACGATCGCCGCTCCGCCGGGTGCGCCCTGCGCGGCGGACTGGGTGACCGCCCCACGAAGCGTCTCCTCGACCTTGGTCTGCAGCTGGAGGTCAAGCGTGGTCGAGATGATGCGGCCTGGCTCCGGCGTGACGCTCCCATCGCGAAAGGCACTCAGCACGCGGTCCGCAAATCGAGGAGCCCGCCAAGGCCGCGCACTCTGCGCGATGTGCGGACGTTCGCGCATCGAGTCCCGAAGCGTCCGGGCATCGATCATCCCAAGACGATGCATACGTCGAAGAACGACGTTTCGGCGAGCCAGTGCAGCGTCGTAGTGACGGCGCGGATCGTAACGAGTCGGTGCCTGGGGGAGTCCTGCGAGGATGGCGGCTTCCGAGAGCGTGAGCTCCGACGGTGGCTTGCCAAAGTAGCTTTCCGACGCACGCGCCACGCCAACGATGTTGTCGGCGTACGGAAGTCGGTTGATGTACTGCTCCAGGATCTCCAACTTGCTCATCTGCATCTCGAGGGAGAGCGCGCGCAGGATCTCCAGGGGCTTGGATGCGAGTCCGAGGGGGCGTCCGTAGACGAGCTTGACGGTTTGCTGCGTGATCGTGGACGCGCCGCTTCGCTTGTCGATCGGGGCGACGGCGTACCCGATCGCGCGGACCGTCGCGGCAACGTCAACGCCGCGGTGGGTGAAGAAGCGCGCGTCCTCGGCGACCAGCATGGCCTCCAGGAACGTTGGCGAGACGTCCCTGAGGGCGACCCAGCGCTGGTGCATATCGTCGCGCCGCACGTGCCGAAGAGGCGCGCCGTAGCGGTCGGTGATCGTGAGCGAGCTGGGCGGTACGACGAAGCGGTCGAGGTCGACGAGGCGGTCGCCGCCGAGCTTCCAGGCGATGAGCGACGCGGCAACGCAGACGAGCAGTCCCTTTGCCGCGCGCGCGCTCACCCGCCGGAGGCGCCTCCATCGCTCGAGCGCCTTGCTCACTCGGCGCTCGCTTCTTCGTCCGGTCCATCCGTTACCCGCAGCGAGAACATCTGCGAGCGACCGACGAAGGCGTTGTCCGTTGCGGACTCGATCTGCGCGGGCGGAAGCACAAACTCCCCCGTCGACGTTGCGCGAACGACGTACGTGTATTCCTGAAGACCGCTCGGCAGTCCGTCGAAGTAGAAGACCGCAGCGTTTCGCTCCAGAGCGCGGTGCGCGATGGAATGCGACGAGCGCATCGCGTGATACCCGCGCGGGTCGACGGCGTCGTCGTCCGGTCCCATGCCGAGCATGGTTTCGATGGCGCCGTGGGCGCTCGTGGCGAACTGCCGCTGCACCGCCTCAAAGCCGCCCCCGAGCGGGTCGTGAAGGAGCACCTCCGGCGGGTTGCCGCCTTCGCTGAAGACGAAGAGACGTACGCGAATCATCTCGCCGAGCGCCACCGTGTCCCCTTCTCGAAGCTGTCGTCCGCTCGCCGTTTCAAAGCGTCGATGGAGCGCGACTCGAGCGCCCCGCGCGGCCCGGTCAACGTCCGAGAGCGGTGTGGTCCAGACGCCCTCGAGGGCGTAGAAGATCGGTCGCTCACCCGCCGGGATGATCTCGAGCTGACGATGCGCACCTCCGACGTCGTGGGCGTTCATCACATACGCCGCTGCGAACTCGCCTTGGGCCGTGACGCGAAGAGGCTCGCCATCCAGCGTCACCTCGGGGAGCTCGTCGGCGGCGCTGATGAAGGCCTGCGCATACTCGGCAAGACCGCGGAGCGCGTAGGCCGCATCGAACGCCGAGCGCCAGGCGAAGGGATGCGTACTGTCCGCCAGCTTCAGGAGTTCCGACGCGATGGGTCCAGCGTGCGCCACGCCCGCGTTGGTACTCGCCGCGGCCTCGAGAAGCGGACCGAGGACTGAGGCCCGGCGATCCCAGAAGCGAACGTAGGTCGCGAGCGCTTCGTTCTCCTCGTGGTTCTCGAGCGCGAAACGGGTGGCTTCCTGGACGAGCGTCGCGCGCCGGTTTTCGTCCGGGTCGTAGGCCATTGCCAAATGCGCGAGGCCCGCGATGGTGAGTTGGTCACGCCGTTCGAAGAGGTCCGCCATGCGTTCGGGCTGGGCCTTGCCGGCGACGGATAGCACCCGAAGGGCGTACGCGAGCGCATCGTCTTGCCGCCAGCTCGAACCGTCCGCGAACGAGCGATCTTGAACGAAGCGCTCGAGGAAGTTCAGCGCGCGGGTGAGCGCATCGAGGGAGACGTCGACGCCGGCTTCTGCCGCGGCCACAAGCGCATGGGTCGCGAAGGCGTTCTCCCAGCCGTAGCTGTAGCCGTTCGAGGCCCAGCGGCCGAAGCCTCCGTCGCGCGACGAGTGGAGCGCGAGCAAGCGATCGGTCGCTCGTGCAAGACGTACGCGATACGCCCGCGCGGAACGGTCGGTGCGCGGCGAAGGTACGCCTTCGGCCAAGCGAACCTGCGCGGCGAGCGCGTGCACGGTGGACGCGGTGTGCTGCAGACCGCCCCACGGCGATTCGTCGAGGCTTTCGGAGACGATCGCGAGCCCCACGAAGGGATGCGTGGCGACCGTGAGGGTGATCTCACCACCCTCCGAGGGCGGGATTCGAAGCTGGGGGCCGCCGCCCCAAGAGCCTTCGGTGCTCACTGCGCCAACGGCCATGCTTCGATGCCAGCGCGCGCGGGGCGTGATCGGAACCTCTCGAGTGAGACTCGCCTCTCCCGCTTGGAGGACGAAGTCCATCGACGTACCCGTCGCGACCACCTCCGTCGCAATCCGTTGCTGCGCACGCCCCTGGAGCGTCACGACCTCGTGATGAACGACCTCGCCATCGACTCGAACGGTGACGGGCACGCGCTGCTCGCCCTCGCTGGTGCCGTGCACAAAGAAGGCCGCCTCGAAACGGTCTCCCTTCGTCGCGAAGCGCGGAAGGGCGTCGGCAAGCACCAAGGGACGCGTTGCGACCAGCTGCGCTTCGGCATGGCCCCAGGCGATCTCGTCGTCGATGGCGAGGGCGATGATGCGGTACTCGGTCGTGCGCTCGGGCAGGCGCATCCGGGCGGTCGCGTGTCCGCTCGGGTCGGTCATGAGGTGCGGCTCCCAGAGCGCGACGGGATCGATGACGCGCTCGTCCGGTCGGAGGATTCGCTCGCCGCCCCCGCCCCCGTCGCCACCCGCACGATGGGCTGGCGGAACGACGCGACTGACGAGAATTCGGCGGAGGTCATCCCAGCTGAAGCGCGGCGAAAGGCGCGGCCAAAGCCCCTGAATCGGATTCGGCGTCGCGTAGTCGGTCATGCGAAGAAGCCCCTCGTCGACCACCCAAAGCGCGACCTCGGTTGGACCGTCCGCGCCGTCGACCTGAACTTCGACCTGAACCTCACGCCCGGGCGCGCTTTCTTCGGGGGCGTCGATCGCGACCTCGAGACGAGATGCTTCCGGTGTGACGCGAAGCTCGGCGGCGCCAAAGCGAAGGTCGGGCCCGTGAAGGTCGACCTCTTCGGTAGGCGGCGCCGTTCGTGGGCGCACGAGCGTGACCGACACGAAGACATTCGGAACCATCGACTCGTCGAGATCGACGGGGATGACCTGACCGCCTGCGCTGACCGTGCGTCGATCGTAGCGAAGGAACCCTTCCTGCTCGATGGTGATGAGCGCTTCGGCGTTGTCCCACGGCGACTCGAAGGCGAGCTCCGCTCGCTCACCGACGGTATAGGCACGGCGATTCGGGGTGAGCGCAATGCGCGAGCCGGGGGGATCGCGATCCGGCGCTTCGTCCGGTCCGGCGACATAGAGGCGCCGGCTTGCCACCGAGCTGCGTCCGTTCTCGTCGCGCGTTTCAACCTCGAGAACATAGGTGCCCGGTCGTTCCGGAGTGAACGAGCAGCCGCTTGCTTCGTCGGTGCTTTCGAACTCGCAGCGATGGGCGAGCTCGCGCTCCTGTTCGCGACGCACCTGATAGCTCCGGCCGCGGGCCCACTCGTACCAGCGATGCCAGCCCTCACGATAGACACGCCCGCGAATGGTGGTGCCGACCTGAGGTTCGCCGGCCAAGTCGATCGCGACCGCCTCGAGGGTGAGCGCTTCGCCGAGAGACACCCACTCATCGCCGCGCGCGAGACCCACCTCGATGGCCGCGGGTGCGAGCACGATCTCTTCGTGCGCTGCGGTGGTTTGTCCGGTGCGGTCCTGAACTTCGACCTCGAGAACGAGTCGCTGACGACGCGAAGCCGTGAGGCCGCCGCTCAGGTCCAGGGAGAGGGTGCCGTCGTCCTCGAGCCGACCGCGCCCCGCTTCGATGGTCCCGTGGTTGACGTGCCCGTCGACGGGTCCGAAGGTGAGGTCGCGCCAGCGCGCCGGATAGCTCGCCGCGGATTCGCGCACGAGAGACCAGCGGATGTCGCCTTCCGCCACCGGTGCACCGAAGAGATACATGCCGGTCGCTTTCGCTTGAATGGCCTGCCCAGCGAGTACCTCCGCCGGCGCGTCCAGGTCCACGCGAAAGGTCGGCTCCCGAAAGTTGGCCACGCGAAACGACGACTGCCCCAGCACGCTTTGGCCTTCGGGATCGAGGACAACGACCTGGTAGTGACCGAGAGGACTCGACGTTGGGAGCAGTACGGACGTGCTCGCGCTTCCGAAGCGATTCGTCTCGAGGGAGCGCTCCGCGATCGGAATCGGGCTGCCGGGCTCGACGCGAAGGAGTACCGGCGCGTTTCCGTACGCCGATGCCGCGGTGCGCTCGATGTTGCGGACGATGGTCTTGAGACGCACGAGTTCGCCCGGGCGATACACGCCGCGATCGGTGAAGACGCTCGCTCGCGGAACGCCGTTCGGAGGCACGTCGCCGCTCATCGCGAGGCCGAGACGCGCCGGGCCCAGGGAGCTTGAACCGTCGACGACCATCGCCGCGCGGTCATCTGGGGTTTGCGCAAGAACCGCGAACTGCTGGCTCGTCAGTTCGGCTTCTGGGGTGCGCAGCCACGCCACACCGTGGGCGTCGGTCTCGCCCATCACGATCTCTTCGTCGCGGTTGGCGATGGTGATGCGAACGTCTTCAAGGGGAGTGCCGTTGGCGATCGAGGTGACCCACACGATCACGCCGTTGCGAAGCGCGCGGACCGTGACGCCGAGATCCGTTCGCTGTGCAAAGACCGCCGGATACGCTGAGCCTTCGTGCACCTGTCCGGGACGAAAGGAGACGACCGCCATGCTTGCGCCGCGGGGTTCCTCTTCCCAACGGAAGGTGCCCTCGCCCCAGCGATTGGGGCGTGCCTCCGGGGCGAGGGGGCCGAGGGGCTCGACGAGACTCGCCTCGGCGCCGACACCTGCGTACGCCGTCGGATCCAGGATGGCGCGAAGTTCATCGCCGGGCGCGACCGGCCGCGTGAGCACGGAGCCCTTGCCGAGGTGAATGCCGCGAAAGTGAATGTCGGTGTCCGCGTCGAGCTCCCACGCGAATCGGCCGGTATCCACGGTCACCTGTGGCGCGTGTCCGGCGCTTCGCACCGCGAGCGGCGAGGTTCGAAGGAGGGGTCGACCCCCCGCGGTGCGAAGACCGCTGAGCCGAACCTCGTACACCTGGTCCGGGGACCACTCCCCTTTGATCTCGAGCACGCGGTTTTCCGGCGGCACGAGGCGGACGCTCATCTCCGGAAGGGCCGGAACGATGCGCACCTGGTTTGCCGCGACGGGCGAGAGGGCTTCGCTTCCGAGGAGACGAAGTTCCGGGCCGATGTCGACGATCGTGCCTGGCGTCGTGCCGTAGCGACAGCCGCCTCCGTGGCGACCGGCCGTTTCGCCGCAGCCAACGCCCGTGAGCTGAGGCGGCGGTTGAATGTTGAAGCGGGTGATCGAAGGGGAACCACCGCCCCAGGAGGTCCAGCGGGGCGCGATGGCGACGCCGATCGAGGCGCCTTCCTCAAGGCGGCGAAGAGGCCGGACGTCGATGCGAAAGCGCTGTTCTACCTGGCCGCGTGACACGAGTGAGAACGGAACGGAGCGCGAACCTCCACCGATCTCGTAGGCCATGACGTCGCGACCGAGCTCGGCCACCGTGACAGGGTTGTCGAAGTAGAGCGGCAGGCTGTCGCCGGGGCTGACCATCGGCGTCGACATGCTGACGATGTGCGGCGTGCCGTCGAAGACCACCACGCGCTCGTGTTCGTCAAAGACCGTGGACCCGTCGAGGGAGCGGAGGGTGGCTGCGACCTTGAGGCTCGACTCGCGATTCGTGTTCCAGGCGCGATCGTCGGCGTGAAAGATCAGTCGACTGCGCGTCGCCCACTGCGCAGTACCGCGGATCGGCGGATCGAAGACGAGCGGGATTTCGTCGAGGGGCTTTCCAACCTCGGCGTTTTCGACCATCGGCCGGTTGAAGCGCACGTGAATGGGCTGGTTGCGTTGAAGGCGCAATGCACCCGGACCGGGCTCCATGATCGTGAGAAGCTCCGGCTGGTCGGCAGCGAGCAGCGGATCGAGGGGCGTCGCGAGAGGGAGTTCCTCGCTCGGCGGCGGAAAGACGGCCACCGCATCGAGAAGCACGCCGGGGACATCCTCGAGCTCCGGCAGGACTTCCTCAGACTGCCGAAACGCGAGCAGAAGCAGCCCGAGCGCCAAGGGCGAAGCGAGCAGCACATAGAGCCAGCGAGGCGTCGGCTGCGGGGGTCGGCTGAGAGGAGCTTCGCGGTAGGGACCGTCGCCGTGGGGCGCGTTGGAGGAAGGCATGCTGCGCGGACAACGAGCAAGACGCGCGCCCGCATTTCACGGTGAGGATTTATTCGTAATTCCAAGTGGTTGTGATCGGTCAGGAGACAGTGCCGCGGCTGCCTGGACACGGCGCCGAGTCACGCGCTCCACATTTGCTCAACCTTTGCCTGCCAGCGTTCGGGGCGTGAGATTCGAGCGAGAGGTTGCGGCGATGCTCTTGGTGCTCGCCTGCGGTGGCGACGATGGCGGGCCAGATGCCGCCCGGGATGCGCGCCTCGATACGCGCGTCGTTGCCCGGGACGCCGCCGGAGACGCCGAGGGGGCGGAGGACGCCGCTGAGGACGCGGGCGAGGACGCGGACGCGGGCGAGGACAGCGACGTCGACGCCGGTCCGCCGCTAGTGACCTACACCGAAGAGCGAGAACCCTGCCTCGACCGGAACGCGGAGCGCAACGTGTATTGGGGCGACCTCCACGTGCACACGCAGCTTTCCTTCGACGCCTACCTGTGGTCGGTGCGCGCTACCCCCGCGGACGCCTACCGTTTTGCGCGCGGGGAGGAGATTCGCCTTCCGCCCCTCGACGACGAAGGACGCGGCACCGTTCCGATCCAGCTCGCCGAGCCCCTCGACTTCGCCGCGGTGACCGATCACGCGGAGCTTCTCGCCGAGGTGAACCTCTGCCTTGACGAAACCTCAGACGCGTTCGACACACCGCCCTGCGTTCAGTATCGCACCGCGCCGCCGGCGATGGCGTTTCGACTCCTGAGCGCGCCCCTTGGGGAGGAAGACCCAATGCGCGATACCGAGATTTGCGGCGACGATCTCGCGCGCTGCAGCGAACGGGTTCGCTCGGTGTGGTCGCGCGTGGTCGACGCCGCGGACGCAGCCTACGATCGCACGTCCGCCTGCTCCCTCACGACCTTTGTCGGCTACGAGCACACTGGAACACCCGACGCCGCGAACGTGCACCGGAACGTCATCTTTCGAAACGACGATGTCCCCGAGGTGCCCATTAGCTACATCGACGCGCCGCGAACGAGCGATCTCTGGGCGCGCCTCGACACCGCGTGCGTACGCGGTCTGGATCGCTGCGACGTCCTGACCATTCCCCACAACGCGAACGCCGCCAACGGACGGATTTTCGCGCTCGAGTACCCGCCGGGCTCCACCGAGGTCGAGCAGCGTGCGCTCGCCGAACTCCGCAATCGCAGCGAACCTCTTCTCGAGATCTACCAGCACAAGGGCGCGTCGGAGTGCCAGCCCGCGCTCGGCGACGACCACTGCAACTTCGAGTTCATCGACGACGCGTTGCTCTGTTCGCTCTTCGGTTGCGAGAACCCGGCGAACTACTACCGCTGGGCGTTGAGTGAAGGCTTGGCGGAAGAGGCGCGCCTCGGCGTCGATCCGCTGCAGCTTGGCGTAATCGCCTCCACCGATACCCACAACGGTACGCCCGGCTACGTCAGCGAGTCGGCGTGGCGTGGGCACGTCGGTCTCCAGGAAGAGACCGCGCGCGATCGGCTCACCACGCTGGCCGGCGGCGTGTCGTTCAGCCCCGGCGGTCTTGCCGCGGTGTGGGCGGTCGAAAACTCGCGAGACGCGCTCTTTGATGCGATGCGCCGGCGTGAAACCTACGGCACGTCCGGCCCGCGTATCGAGGTTCGCTTCTTTGGAGGCTGGGACTACCCGACCGGCCTCTGCGAGCGCGGGGACTTCGTCACGCAGGGCTACGACGGGGGCGTTCCCATGGGTGGAACGCTTCGCGACCCTCCGGACGATGCGGCTCCTACGTTTGTGTTCAGCGCAGCCCAGGACGAAACGCTTCTTCAGCGAATTCAGATCATCAAGATCACCAACCTCGAGGGCGAGCAGGCGGAAACCATCGTTGACGTCGCTGGCGACAGCGAAGGCCTCGCCAGCGTCGACACCGCGACCTGTGAGACCTCTGGCCCCGGGTTTTCGATGCTCTGCGGCCGCTGGCGCGATCCGGATTTCGACCCCGCGGTACCGGCCGCCTACTACGTCCGCGTTCTCGAAAACCCCACCTGCCGCTGGAGCAGCTACGACTGCAACTCCCTTCTGGTGCCACCGCGAACCTGCGACGACGTCGAACCGATCCAGGAGCGCGCCTGGACTTCGCCGATCTGGTACCGGCCATGACTGCGACGCGGACGCTTCTTCGGGATCCCTTCGTGCACTTCCTCGCGCTTGGAGCGCTGCTCTTTGGCGTCGACCGACTTCGTGCTTCGCCCGTGAGTGCGGAAGCGCCCCGTCCGATCGTGGTGCCCGAGGTCCAGGTGCACGCGGAACACGCGGCCCTGGCGAGTCGCCTCCGGCGGGAACCGACGCGAAGCGAGCTCGAAGCGCAGCTGCGGCTTCGGGTGCGTGAGCAGGTCCTCGCCGAACGGGCGCGAGAGCTCGGCCTCGACCGTGGCGATGCGATCGTGGAGCGACGCCTCGCGCAGAAGATCGAGCTCCTGCTCGAAACAGAAATCGAAGAGGTCGAGCCCGCCGAAACTGACGTGCGAGCGCGAGCGCTGCGGTCCCATCGGGGCGCGATCTACGATCTCGATCTTGTACGCTTTGCAGATCGTTCCTCTGCGATCGAAGGCGTCTCCGCGGGAATGCCCGCCCGCGCAGGATTGGCCGCGCCGTGGGGACGTCGTCTTCACGCGCCGATGACGGAGCTTCGACGTCGCTTCGGGGATGTCGCGGAGGACTGGTCCGATGCGCCCCCTGGGGTGTGGCTCGCACCGGTGGAAACTCGCTTCGGCTGGGTGGTCGCGCGCGTTCGAGAGGTTCGCGGGAACGCGCTGAGCGAGGCGGATCTCAACCGCGCGCGGGAGGCGCTGCAGGCCGAGGCTCGCGAAGCGGCGCTCGCAAACGCCGCGGAAGCGATGGCCGGTCGCTACGAGGTTCAGATCCAATGGCCCTAAGGACGCTCGCAGTTCTCATCGTCGCGTTCACGGCGGACCCCGCGAGTGCTCACCCGCTTCGTTTTGGTCGGGTCGACCTCCACGCCGAAGGTGAGCGCGTGGTTGTGACGTTTGTTCACTCGACGACCGAAGCCTCCCGCGCGCTGGAGCCTTCGTTGGAACCCGCCTGTGAGGTAGCCCCTGTTCAGGCTTCGCTCCGCGGCACCATCGGACGCCGGACCGCGCACCTTCGCTGCCCGGGCGGCTTGATCGGGCGCACTCTCGACGCGACCACGCTGGTGGAAGCGGGCTCTCAGCTCGTGGTGACGACCTCAGGCGATCACGAAACGCGGACCCTTCTCGATGCTGCGTCACCGACGGTTCGCTTCGCGCGTCCCCCTCCGGCACTGCCGCGCTACCTGCACCTTGGCTTCGTGCACATCTTTGAAGGGGCCGATCACCTCGCGTTCCTCTTGCTTCTCTTCTTGATCGTTCGGCGGCGAGATCGCTGGCGGCGTGCGCTCGTGGTGGCGGTGACGTCGTTCACCCTCGGGCACAGTCTTTCCCTCGCGCTCGTTTCGACCGGCTGGCTCGCGGTGCCGAGTCGTCCGGTCGAGGCGGCCATCGCCCTTTCGATCGTGTTCTTGGCGGTTGAGCTTTGTGGGTTCGTTCGCGATCCGACGCGCGCTCCCTGGACGCGTCGGCGCACCGTCGTCACGACCGCGGGCTTTGGGCTTCTTCACGGTCTTGGCTTCGCAGGCGCCCTCGGTGAGATCGGCTTCGCACCGAACGACGTTTGGCGATCCCTTCTCGGATTCAACCTTGGGGTCGAAGCCGGGCAGCTGCTCTTTCTCAGCGGGGTTGCTGCGGCAACACTCGCCGCGCGCCGGTGGAAGCCCTCCCTTCCGCTGCCCCTCGCAGCGGCGTATCTCGTCGGGTCCGTGGCATCCTGGTGGTGGATGGAACGGGTGCTGGAGCTCGGAACGCGCTAGTCATGCGAGTCTTGGTCGTCGAAGACGATGAGAGCGTGGCGTCGGCGCTGGTGACGGGCCTTCGGAACGCTGGCTTCGAGGTCGCGCGAAGCGCGGATGGTCTTCGCGCACTTTCGGACGCGAGCGAAGGGGTCTTCGACGCGGTGATTCTCGACCTCATGCTGCCGGATGTCTCCGGCTTCGATGTTCTTAAGAAGCTCCCGTCGATTCCGGTGCTGGTCCTTTCGGCGCGACCGGAGCTCGACGCGCGACTTCGCTCTTTTGCTCTCGGTGCAGTCGACTTTGTGCAGAAGCCCTTTTGGATGGACGAGCTCGTCGCGCGGCTTCGTCGTCACATTCCCAAAGGCGCTGCCGATCTCGTAGTCAAGGAGCACGATGTGGAAATCGACGGAGCGGCCATCGGTCTCACCGCGGCGGAGCTCGCCATCTTTCGTGCGCTCTTTGAGCGGCCTGGGCGTTCTCTTCGGCGCGATCAGCTGGCGGCGATCGCCCTCGACGATTCGGAGGTTTCCCCGCGGACGATCGACTCGCACATCGCGCGGATTCGGCGAAAGCTCGGTCGCTTCGGTCCGCGCGTCAAAACCATCTGGGGCATCGGCTACAGCTTCGGGGCGTCATGAGGCTGCGTGCACGCTTTATCCTCGCCGGAGTGGCGGCCGCGATCGGTGGCGCGGCCCTCTTTGCGATTCTTGGGCTCCGGCCGCTACGGATGTCGTCGAACCTCGACGCGGAGCGCTGGTTTGCGGTCAGTGAGATCGCGCAGGCGCACGAGACCTGCGCCGACGATCCTGAACACTGGTCGTTCTCGCGTGCGGGCACCGAAGCCTACGCCTACGGGAGCGATGGGCGCTCGCGGAACCTGAGCGCGCCCGCGCTTCCTTCGTGGATTCCGAATCGACTCCGGCAGACCTCGATCGTTCAGCACATCGCCGAGGAGCGCCGGGTGTTCGTGTTTCGCGTGGACCATTCGGAGTGCGGCATCGTGGGGGTGCATTCCTATCCGCTTCCGGTCCTTCGCCGCACGGTCGGCGCAACCCTCTTCCTCGCGCCGGTGCTCAGCGCCGCTCTTGGACTCTTTCTTATCGGGTGGCTGGTCTTGCGCCCGCTTGGTCAGCGCGTTCGGCGTCTTCGAAAGGCAGCGTTGCAGGTCGGTGGCGATGAGTTTCGAGCGCTCCCGGCGGCCGACGACGACCTCGGCACGATCTCGCGGGCGCTCGCCGATGCGCACGAGCGTCTCGTCGAGGAGGCTGCAGGGAAACGAGTGCAGCAAGAGCGCGAGCGTGCGTTTTTTCGCGACGTTGCGCACGACCTGCGGACGCCGCTCGCGTCGCTTCGAATCCGTCTGGAGAACGCGAGCGAGGCGCCGCTCGCCGAAGGGCGCGCGCAGATCGAAGCCGCGCTCGCGGACGCGGTCTACCTAACCTCGCTGGTCGACAACCTTCGCGTGGGCGCACGCCTCGCAAGCCTGGAGGACGAGGAGCGCTTTGATCTTGCCGAGGTCGTCGAAGCCGTCGCGCGTCGCCTCGCCCCTTTTGCCGAGCGAAGCGACAAGCACTTTGGCTACAGCCGTCCGGACGAACCCGTCTGGGTGCAGGGCTATCGCAGCGGGGCCGAGCAGCTCGTGGCGAACCTTGTGGAGAACGCGATTGTGCACGGTGGCGATCAGATCGCGCTAACGCTTGCTGCCGATGAGACCGAGTTTTGGATGGAAGTCTGCGACGACGGCTCCGGTACAGAGGTTCCCTTTGCGGAGCTTCTCGGTCGCGGCGTCCAGGGGCCAGAAGGCGCCGCCCGTCACCCGGCAGGAAGCGGCCTTGGACTCGCGATCGTTCTTGCGGCCTGCGAAGGCGCGGGGTGGGGCCTCGACGCTACGCAAGATGACGGCTTTCGCATCACCGTGTCCGGCCGCGTCGAGGCTCAGATCGGCGGGGCGATCTCGCGAAGGTCGAGTCCGCCGGGGACCATGTAGCTCGTGTAGCTACCGAAGCCGTACACCACGACGCCGAAGGGCTGGGTGCCCTCCATGCGATGAACGCCCGGGCGGATCTCGATGCGTGCGACGCCTGCGCCGGTGTCGCCGATCGGCTCGAGGCCTTGAACGAGGCGACCGTCGAGAAGCACGCGCGCGGCCATGGGCGCGGTGACGTTGATCCAGCTCTGGTCGTAGGTTGCAGGGGCGAGAAAGGTGTATTCAGTGCGCAGCTGCTCGGTGGGAATCGCGATCGACATGCTTGGATCGCCGGCGGCGAAGTTCCCGGCGTTGCCAAGGCCGCTGAAGTCCTGACCGACGAGGAACTGCACGACCGAGAGCGGTCCCGTTCCGCGCACGCGCGTCTGGGTGGTGAGCGGAAGCTCGACGTGGTCGCCGCGGTTGAGCGAAAGGGGCGCTCGAACGTCTGGCTCGAAGGTGATTTCGTTGCCGTCCGAGGACGAAACCACGCGAATGAAATTGGGCTCGCGGCGAAGCGGCTCCGTCGACGCGACCAGGACGTCCCGGCCCCACGCTTCGACTGGAAAGAGCGCTTCCTCCAGGTGGTCGCAGGCCCAGCGGTTGAAGGGGACGAAGCTGCAGTCGTGGCCACCGATCACCGCGACGGGGGCGGACGCGCGGATCTCGCTTCCGGTGAGGTCGTAGTCGTCGCCGAGGGGGCAGTAGCGAATCGCCTCGGTGCTGGATTCGACTTCCCAGGGTGCGGGGCAGTCGGTGGGGATTCCGCTGACGAGCTGAAAGACGTCGCCGCGGTCGAGCTCGACGTTTACGGTTTCGCCGGGGGAGAGCGCGGCGGTGAGACCATCGGAGGACGCCTGCGTGAACGCGCTGCTTCGCACTTCCACCTGGGTTCCATCTTCGGTCGCGGTGATGGCGAGAAAGCCCGGGCTGCCAAGGCGATTCGGCCCTCCCTCGCCGTTGATCTCCAGGAGCATCGTCGGACGCGCGAGTCCCAGGTAGCTGCCGGTGAGGGTCGGCGTGGGAAGCAGGAGCGAGGCGTCGTTGGTGAAGGAAAAGCAGCGCCCGTCGCTGTCCATTTCATTCGCGCAGTCCTGATCGATACGAAACTCGAGCGGGTTGAACTGCTGAACGGTCACCGGTACGTCAGAGGAGAGTCGGTACGATCCGTCGGCGACCTGTTCGCTACGTTGCTCGTTGCTGATTCCTTTGAGCGCGTCGATCCAGGGGAGGCGAATCGTGTCGAGTTCGCCGGGCTCGATCGTGAGGGCGGCGATGGTCGCATCGCCTCGCTCGACGCTGACTCGGGCCGGCACCAGGTTTGGGTTCGCGACGACGACCGCGAACTCAAACTCGTCCGGGAGCTGGGAGTTGATCACCGGAGTCGGCCAGTACTCGCATCCGATGTAGGAGTTTGATGCTTCCGCTTCCGCACAGAGGTCGGCGCATCCGGTGGGGCTGCACCGAAGTCCGGCGTCGCGGTCACAGGTCTCCCCGGCTTCGCGACTCAGGCCGTCTGCCGTGCAGGTCATCAAGGTTTCCCCGTCGCACTCCACCGACCCTGGCGTGCAGAGCAGGCAACCGCGCCCCGCGACGCACTGACGCCCCTCTTCGGCGCAGTCTTCGGTGCTGGTGGTTTCGCCGTCCTCGCAGGTGTGGGCAACGTCGCCGAGGCATTCGATTCCCGTTCCTGTACAGATCTCCGGAGGCGCAGCGTCGGTGCCGGGGACGAAGGGTGCCGGGTCGCCTCCGCATCCGAGTCCACAAAGCACGGAAGCGAGGCCGAGACGAAGATAGGGACGCACGCTGTCAGGATGCAGACCGCTAGCCATCTCGTCCACCGGCTGCGACGCTTCGCGTCTCATGGCGACCGACCCTTGCCACCGTTGCGGCGCCACGAATACGCCCGATGCGCGGTTTTGCGGGCAGTGCGGCGCGCGTCTCGATGAAGTTCACACGATTTTGGATGCGCCCGATGGGTTGCTCCCGGCGTGGAAGGTATGGGTGGGGCTTGCCTTAGGAAGTACGCTTCTCGTGGCGGGAGGTTTCGCGGCAGCGCACTGGATGCAGAAGCCAGAGCCGCCGCGGCGCGTGGGTCCGGCGCCGGAGGGAACGCCGGTGCTGGTGGAGGACACGTCGCCGAAGGTGGAGGTGCCGGTGCACGAGGAGCCCGTGTCAGCGAAGCCACCGTCGGAGGTTGGGTCGACGGGGAGCGCGAACGCGTCTGAGAACGGCACGCCTGAGAACGGCGCGAACGGCACGGCAAACGGTACGCCCGAGAGCGACGCAAATGACGCGAGCCGCGAGAACGATGAGAGCGGCGCGAACGATGAGAGCGCGTCGGAGAGCGCCCCCGAGGACGAAACGATGGTATCGATGCGGCCGCGCCGTCCTCGTCGCTCCGCGCCCCGTCCGGATCCTGCGCCCGAGCCGGACCCCGAACCGTGGGAGCCGCCTCCAGACGTCGACCCGCAGATCTTTCTAAGCAGCGCGCGACGCACGATCGCGAGTCGCTACAGCAGCGATATCCAAGGGTGCTTCGACGAGGCAAACCGGCGGCATCCCGGTCTCAGCGGGCGAGTCGCCATGGCGTACATGCTTCTTCCCGACGGCCGTGTCGCGAGCGCGCGGGTCACCCGAAACTCCACCGGCGACGCGGAAGTGGGGCGCTGCCTGATCGCGCGCGCCGGTCGTTGGCAGCTTCCGCCGCCCCCGCCGCGGATGCTTGAAGTGTCGATGAGCTATTCGCGATAGATTGCGCGCATGGACAACGACCACGCCGCGCTCCTCAACGGCATGCGCAAGGGTTTCGACGACGCCATGGGCTTTCAGTACACGAAGGCGACCCTCGAGGAGGTGTGCGTCGAGTTTGCGGTCAGCGACGTTCACCTTCAGCAGTACGGTCTGGTGCACGGCGGGGTGTACGCGGGGCTCATCGAGGTCATGTGCAGCGTCGGGGCGGCGATGAACGCGATGGCGCGCGGTCAGAGTGGGGCGGTGGGCTTGGACAACAACACGTCGTTTCTTCGCGCGGTTCGCAGTGGAACGCTCAAGGCGGTCGCGCGACCGCTCACGCGCGGTCAACGGACCCAGGTGTGGGAGGCCGAGGTGCGCGACAGCCACGGTCGCCTTTGCGCGAAGGGCCGCGTTCGGCTTCTCAACACCGTCAAGGGCGACGACGTCGCAGGGGACGAGATCAAGGTATAGCGTTCGACCAACTGGGCGGGTCTCTGCGCTCGTCTTTAGATCCCTCGTTTGAGGCCCTCGCCGCTGAGGTCGGCGAGGGGAACCACGCCGTGTTGGTCCCAGGGCGAGGTCCCCGATGTTGGCGTCAGCCGGACGTGATCCTCGTCTTCGATCGCGACGTCGAGCGAGTAGGTTTCCGGCATGTCGACGTAGGGCTCGCGCGCGCCGTCGCAGTCTTGTTCGAACCCGGGTTCCACGATCGAACGTTCGCGTGCGAGCGCTCGACACTCCATCTCTCGGCAGAGTAGGACGAACGCCGTGCGGGTCGTGGGCTCTTGGACCCGCTCCTCACACTCCCCATCGGTCGCGAACTCCGCGCCCGCGCTTCGGAGGACAAACTCCCCCCGCACGAATCCCTGATCGATCTGGAGCCCGCCGAAGGACTCGAGGTCGGTCGTGAACTCCGCTCCGGGAACGAACTCCGTCGTGCCGAGGTCCATCGCGACCACCTCGTGACCTTCCTCGGTCGGAAGCGCGAACGCGAGGTAGAGCGGCTCCTCGGTATCGTCTTGGAGACGCGCCTTGAACGCGAAGAGCCACCCCGCGGGAGTTTCAATCGCGCCGACGCTCTCGATTTCCCCGACGGTCTCGACGATGTCGGCGAGGTTGGCGCGGACCTGGTCGAGGATCTCCGGCGTCGGTTCTTGTGCTGAGCGATCACCAGACTCGGGCGAGCCGGCGGGCTCCGCACTCGCGCTCATTTCGTCCCCAGAGTGCGCCGTTTCCGACTCGGTTTCGGTTGCAGGCGCCACGCTCGAGCCACAAGCGCAAAGTGCCGCTGCGAAAACCCGCCCCAAACGATTCATGCCTCACCTCCCGCTGCCGACGATACGAAGGTCCACGCGCGAGGTCCACGCTGCGGCATTTTCGCACGGTCCTCGTGCCGGAACGCGTCGCCATCCCGCGCTACGCTTGGCGGCGATGTCGAAGAAGGCGCACGAACATCTTGTCGAGGCGACCCGCGGGCTCCCGCGGCTGGAGGCAGCGCTACATGCGAATGGTCCCCTGCGTCTTCGGCGCCGGAGCGCGATGCCGGTCGTCGACTTTCTCTGCCGTGCGGTCGCGGGTCAGCAGCTCTCGGTGAAAGCGGCGTCCACGATCTGGGGGAGGATCCTCGAGGACGCGGACGGCAAAGCGCTTTGCGACTACCTTGCGCGCGACCGGACGGACTCTCTTCGCCGATGCGGTCTGTCCGCAGCGAAGTGTCGCGCAATGCACGCGATCGCATCCCATGAGCTTGACGCTAGCGAACTCAAATCCCTGCCGCATCCCGAGCGCGTTGCGCGCCTTACGGCGATCTGGGGCGTTGGACAGTGGACCGCAGACATGATGGGCATCTTCTACTTTGGCGATCGCGACATCTGGCCGGATGGCGATGTGACGGCGCGAAAGACCCTCGCCGCGCTCACCAGCCGGCGCCGTAAAACCGTGCGCACCGCCGAACGTTTCGCGCCCTACCGTTCCTACCTCGCGATGCACATGTGGCACCACGCAGACGCCGCGCCGACCTGAGCTACTCGCACGCTCCGTCGATGCACATGCGGGGACCCATGCACCGCTGACACATCACGCCACCGCGGCCGCAGTCCATGCGGGAGTTGCCCATGCGGCAGCGATTTCCTCGGCAGCACCCTCGGCACGACATTGCGTCGCATCGACACATGCCGCCAATGCAGCGCTGTCCCGGGCCGCAGCTCGCGCCGCCGCACAGGCAGCTTCCCGCAACGCAGGTTTCTCCTGAACGACAGGTGCGTCCCCCGCATGTGCAGGTTCCGCCCTCGCAGGTTTCGCCGGGACCGCAGCTTGGACCGTCGCCGCACCCGCACGCGCCGTCGGCGCACCGATCACTGGCCGCATCGCAGCTCGCGCACATGGCGCCGCCGGTGCCGCACGAACTCACCGACGCGGCAACGCAGACGTTTCCGGCGCAGCATCCCATCGGGCAGCTCTCTGCGTTGCACGTGCAGAGCCCCCCCACGCACGCTTGCCCCACGTCGCACTGGTCGCCGCCCCCGCAGCCGCAGAGTCCGCCGTTGCAGCCATCGCTCCGCGTCGGGTCGCAGGTCATGCAGCGACCATCTGCGGAGAGACCACAGCGTGGGTAGGCGACCTCCGCGCAGACGTCCCCGTCGCAGCATCCGCTGCAGGTGTCCGGTCCACATTCGGTGCACGCGCCCCCACGACACGACTGCGCGTCGACGCATCGCGTGCACGCGTCTCCCGAGGATCCGCACGCTGTGACGGAGTTGCCGGCCTGACACACGTCCCCTTCGCAGCATC
The DNA here is from genome assembly GCA_039186435.1 of Myxococcota bacterium. Lineage (GTDB taxonomy): Bacteria > Myxococcota_A > Polyangia > Polyangiales > Houyiibacteriaceae > JALVDI01. Next base: position 20,187 of record JBCDAA010000049.1, read on the forward strand.
CGTTGCAGTTCTCGGGCGTACAGTCGTCTGTGAGCGAAATCGTGAGCTCCGCGAGCTGACCGGCCACGACTTCAACGGTTGCGGCCGCAGAAATCACCGGCGCTCCGTCGCGAAGTCCCGTCACCATCACGGCGACCTCGGTCCCCGCACGTTCCCGCGGCAACAGGAGCGTGACCGTCTCTTCGGGTTCGAGGACCGTCTCCACCTCGGGAACGAGCGTGGCCGGAAACACATCCCCAACGGCTTCGATCTCGAGCTGCGTGAGGGACCCGTCGCTCTGCACAGTGAGAAAGATGCCGGTCGGGCTGGAGGTGCACCCGAGTAGAAGTGCGAGGGCGAACGTTCTCATCGCCAGTCGACCTCGCCGAGACTTCCCTGGCGCGCGTCGTTGCCGCTTGCAGCGATCCCCACGACGACGGCCACGATCACCGCCGCCAGTGCCGCAGAGATTCCGGCGCCCCTGCGAACGCGTCGGCGGCGCTGATCTCGGCGCTGGTCTTGGCGAAGGTCTGCCTCCACGCGCTCTTCCGCGGCGCGCGTGTCGTTCGCGACCTCTTGCGTTTCGTTTTCCTGTGCAGCCAGGGTCTCCGGCAACGTCTGACGCGCGGCCTGCACAGGCTCCGGTGGGACCTCGAGTTGAACCTCGCGGCGTTCCCCTTCGCTCAGCGTGAGCTCTTCTTCAACCAGCGTCGTTTCGTCCCGGACCGCCCGGAGCCGATGCGTGCCTGGGTTAACCGGCATCCACGCGCCGATCATCGCGGAAGCCATTTCCCGTTCGTCCAAGAGAAGCGTCGCGGGGGAGGACGCGTCGACGCGCAGTTCGGCAAGGCGCGGCCGAAGGGCGGTGAGCGACGCGTCCGCTTCCGCACGCAGCGCATCTTGGGTCTCGTCGTGATGCAGGACCCACTCGAGCATCTCCGTCGCCTCGATGAGCGAGCCAAGTTGAGTGAGCGCGAGGCTGAGGTTGTACGCGGTGATCGGCGCGGGGCGGAGCTCCTGGGCGCGGCGAAAACGATCCGCGGCGTCGGACCACGCTTCGGCATCGGCCAACTCGACGCCCTCGTGAAAGAGAGAGCGCGCCACCGCGGTTGCTTGGAGGTCCTGGGCCGCCGCCGGGGAGGCGACCCCGAAGGCGAGCGCGCAGATTCCGATGGCCTGACGCAGGTTCATTCGAAGGTGGTCCACCATACGAAACAATGAGGGCGCGCGCGCCCGTAAATCACTGTGGGTTCGTTACGTTGTCGCTGCGATTTGTTCGGGCGAGGTCGCGGCGAACCTGCCAGAGGCGCGCGGCGACGAAGGGCAGCGCGAAGAAGAACACCGCGGATGCCCCCCGCGACAAAGATGCTGATCAGGATGCCGACGCCGAGCCGACCGAGAAGCGCCCCTCGCGGCACGACACCCGCGCCAAGGAAAAAGAACAACCCACCCATAAAGACCGGAAGGACGGTCACGATCGCGAGGAAGAGTCCCCAGCGAATCGTTTGTTGTTCCAGAGCATGCGCGAAGTGTAGCCCTTGCGCGGAAGGCTCGGTCCTGGTCCGATTTAGGGATGGACGCGGACGAGGCGCTCTGGGAAGGGCTCGAGGAGCACTACGTCGACCTCCCTACCGGCGTCCGCCTTCACTACGTTGCGCAAGGCGAGGGACCGCTCGTTGTATTGGTGCACGGTTTTCCCGAGCATTGGTACGGCTGGCGCGACACCATTCCGCGACTCGCGCAGGCGGGCTTTCGCGTCGTGGCGCCGGACATGCGCGGCTACAACCGCTCAAGCAAGCCGGACGAGGTCGAAGCGTACTACGCGGAAGTTCTCGGGGATGATCTCGGCGCGTTGATCGCGTCTCTTGGCGGCTCAGCGATTCTCGTCGGCCACGACTGGGGAGCGGCGGCCTCTTGGTTTGCGGCGATGCGACATCCCGACGCGATTCACCATCTGGTGATCCTCAACATGCCGCACCCCGCCGTGTTTGCGAACGCGTGGAAGACCTTTCGGCAGCGACTTCGTAGCGCGTACTTCTACTTCTTTCGCCTGCGAAACGTTGCCGCGTTTTTCTACCGGCGCTTCTTCGCGTTTCCGCAGCGCTTCATGCTCTGGTTTTTTGCGGGTCGAAAGCCGAAGTGGCGAAGTCTCGACCCCTACGCGCGGGCGGCTCTTCGTGACGGCGCGATGCGCGCGATGATGACCTACTACACCGCGCTCCTGCGACGCGCGCCGGATGACACCCTGGCGCTCGTTCGTCCCATCGAGCGGCCCGTTAGCATTTTGTGGGGCAGCAAAGATCCGGCGTTTGGAAAGGCGATGGCCGACCCCGGGGACCACGTCGATCGCGCGCGTCTCACGATCCGTTATTTCGACGATCTCGGGCATTTCCTGCACCTGCAGGATCCCGAACGGGTCAGCGCTGCGATCGCCGACGTCGTGCAGCAACGAGAAGAAGAAAAAGCGGACTGAGCTCTCCCGGGCTTGCCGCTGCGCAGCCGCTGCCGCGAATGCGCTCGACGGAGGCATCGAAGGGGCCGGAACCAATGTCGCGCGCTCCTGCGTCGGTGAGAGCGCAGGAGGCCACACCCGCGAGCCCCGTGCATCCGCAGCGCATCATCGAGGTCACCGCGCCGCCGCTGCAGGTCACCAGGGTGTCCACGTCGGCGCACACGGGGCCGTCGACGCCGGCGCAGACGTCCCGCTGACAGCTTCCCGCGACGCAGACTTCGGACGCAGGACACATCGATCGCGTTGCGACCCCGCCGGTGCAGGTGACGACCGTTTGCGCGTCCTCGCAGCGCGCGCCGTCTTCGGCGCACGTCGCGTCCGCGCACTGCACCCCATCCGCGGCGCAGCTCACGCCACCAGGGCAGGGCGCACTCACGCAGTCGGCGCCCGTGATCATCGAGCCCTCACAGCGCGGTTCGCAGGTGCACCCGAGGTCCGAAAAGCCGGCCGCGGGGGAACTCGCGAGGCGGCTGTCGGTTTGCGGTCCGTAAAGGCCGTCTTCCGCGATGAGGTCGCCGGGGTTGTTCGCGTTCCAAAGGCGCTGAAAGGTGAGCACCGCGTCCGAGCGAAGGTCCTCGCCGGGACAGTCGAAGTGCACCGGGTCGGAGGATCCAAACCACTCGCAGCCGGCGGCCTCCAGGGCGGGGCGCACCGTGGCGAAGTCCGCGACGTCGATCGCGCGGCCGCTTTGGTGATTGCTTGCGCCCGGTCGCGCCGCGAGGCCGCAGCCGCCCGAGTTGAAGAGGACGTATTGATCGGCGAGCGTTCGAAACGCCGAGTTGATGGTGATCGCCTGGGTCTCGACCGCCGCATGGAGCGCGTCGCGGGCGCTGGCTTGGAGGTAGGGATGGACCCGAGAGGAGCTCAGCGTGATGCCGGGATGTGGGGCGAAGCGCACGAAGGCGCCGGGGCGAAGGCATTGCTGTGCGTTCGCGAGCTGCTGGGAAATGGCTTCCACGCCCGCGGTGCTGCAGGCGCCTCCCGCGGCGACGTCGGCGACGCTCTGGGCCGAGACAGGAAGGCTGAGCGCCGCCAGGAAGATCGACATCAACGTGGGTCTCAGCGCGCGCACTTTCTTGTGGTACCAGCTCGCCGCCTTCCGTGGTAGCCCACCCGGATGAGCGACGAGAAGCCGTCCTTCGCCGAGATGTTCGAAACCGAATCGGTCCCCACTGGCCGACAGCTCAAGGTGGGTGATGAAGCCGAAGGAACCGTAGTTCACATCGGCAAGGACGGGGTCTTCGTGGATCTCGGCGGACGTCAGCAGGCGCACTTCCCGCGCACGGAGCTCCTCGATGTGCACGGCGCCCTGAGCGTTAAGGAAGGCGATGCGATCAAGGGATTCGTCGTCAACGTCGAAGACGATGGCACGGTGGTGCTCGGTCGCCGCATGGGTCGGGGGATGTCCCTCGAGCAGCTCGAAGCGGCTATGGCGGAGAAAGTTCCGGTCGAAGGCAAGGTTGCCGGCGTCAACAAGGGCGGCGTCAAAGTGGACCTCGGCGGGCTTCGTGCGTTCTGTCCGATTGGCCAGCTCGATCGTCATCGCGTGACCGACGCGAGCGTCTTTCTTCAGCAGACGCTTCAGTTTCACGTCATCGAAGTGCAGCAGGGTCGCGATGTGATCCTCTCACGACGTTCGGTGCTCGAGGTGGAAGCCGCGATTCAGCGGGAGACGATCCTCAAGACGATTCAGCCGGGCCAGCGCATGAGCGGCAAAGTCGTACGGGTGCAGGAGTACGGCGCGTTTGTGGATCTCGGTGGCATCGACGGTCTGATTCCGACGCGGGAGCTCAGCTACGATCGGCGCCGCGCGGACCAGGTCGTGAGCGTGGGTGACCACGTCGAGGTCGTCGTGCTCGAAATCGAAAAGCGCGGGGAAAAGACGCGGCTGACGCTGAGTCTCAAAGCGCTGACGGATGATCCGTGGGCGTCGGTGGACCGGGTCGCGCCGCGCGGACAGGTCGTGCAGGGCGTCGTTCGCAAGCTCATGGACTTTGGTGCATTCGTGGAGCTCGCGCCGGGTGTGGAAGGGCTTCTTCACGTGTCGGAACTCGGCGCAGGGGCGGCGCATCCCTCGTCGTTTCTGAACGTGGGCCAGCCGCTCCTCGTGACGGTGCAGTCCATCGACAAGGAGCGTCAGCGCATTTCCCTTGCGCCGGCACCCAAAGGCGCGACGGCGGGAAGTGCGGCGCCGGTCACCAAGCTCGCGACGGGCGATGTGGTGGATTGCGTGGTCGAAAAGCACGAGCGCTTTGGCGTCTTCGTCCAGGTGAAGGGCATCGCCGGCAAAGCGGGACGCGGTCTGATCCCGGAGCGCGAAACTGGCACGAAAGAGGGCACCGACCTGAAGAAGAAGTTCCCCCTTGGTGCGGAGCTCAAGGCGAAGGTGATCGACACTGGGCGGCTTAAGTTGAGCATCAAGGCGCTCAAGGACGACGAGGATCGAAAGGTCTTCGAGGACTACAAGAAGGACCAAGGACAGAAGAGCATGGGCACCCTCGGCGATCTGCTGAAGGGCAAACTCGGCTCGTAGCCTCTTAGGGTGGGACCCTCTTAGGGGTGGGGACCGACGAGGCGCTCGCCTGTTCGGATGTCGCGGACGTCGAGCTTCTGCACGCCCTGCTGCTGGTAGTGGCCGTTCGCGAAGTAGTAGAAGAAGGCGACCGCGATGAGCTGAGAGGTCGCCTTCAGACTTGCGGGGGTGCCGTTGTAGTCGTCGACGAGAGGCTCCGCGTCGACCCGAAGCACCGGGCCGTTTGCTTTCTCGTCAAACCAGAAGCGCACGAGGACCTCGGACGGCGTTCCGCGAGGGGTGATCAAGTGCACGAAAGGATCGTCGGGCGCAGCGGCGTCGGCGTCGGTCGGTGCGCGCGTGTAGGCGGGCCAGCGCGGGTCGCCGGGGGAATCGCTGGTCATCGCTTCGAAGGCTTCGTAGTCCATGGAGGAACGATGGCGATTCTTAGCGTCGCGTACCACTCGCATCGCGGCCGGTTGGCGGGAGCGTCTACTCGAGGTCGAAGCGCGATGCGCCGACGATATGGCGCCTGCGACGGTGCTGGGCCAGCGCGACAACGCTCGCGTTTGCGGCACGAACGTCCCGCAACGGAATCATCGTTTCGCCTGTCGCTCCGAGGCCAGGGCGCCAGTTTCGAACGACATTGTCGTAGCGCAGGCGTCGACGCCGGTTTTCGCCGCGCCGGATGTTCTCGATGAGACCGCGTTCGACGAGGGCGAGGTGGACTTCGATGTTGCGCGGGGAACCCTCGAGGCGATGCGAGACCGTGAGCATGTCGCCGCTGCGCTGCACCCGAAGTTGAATCGAGTGGGTGGGTTCGCGTTCGAGGGCCTCCTGAATCTTTCGTTCGAGGTCCTGGCGGCGAGAGCCCACGATGTGCGTTCGGCCGTTGATGACCGCTTGGGGGGTGTAGACGCTTCGTTCGGCGAGGGAAAACGCGTACTCGCGCTGGCGCTGGGAAAAGCGACCGTCGCTGAAGGTGTCGCGCCAACCGATGTAGTTCCAGTAGTCGACGTGAAAGGAGAGCGGGATCACCGCGCGTCCGCTTCGGCGTGCGGCGGTGTCGATGGCGCTCAGGACTTCGTCGGCGGGTGGACAGCTGGAGCAGCCCTGAGACGTGAAGAGCTCCACAACGGCAAATCCGCTGCTGGACTGGGCTCGCAGGGACGGTGGAAGAAAGGCGAGCAGCGCGAGGAAGGGAAGGACGCGGCGCATGATGGTGGTATGCGCCGGCCCAGCGGGCGTTTCTGAAAAACGTAGCCCACCGAGCCGCGGGCGACTCGCTCCAGGCGATGTCGATAAATCAGGCTGACTTCAATCGATTCGCCTGTGGCGCAGCGGCCTCCTTCAACGAGGTCCAGTCCTCCAGACGGCCGCAACACGATGTCAACAAAATCAGCCCAACACGATGTCAATAAAATCAGCCTGCCTGCATCTCGCATCCTGGGGTCGGCCGGCGACGCGGGGCCGAGGTCGATGTCAACAAAATCAGCCTGGGCTACATCTGGCGCCTGCATGGCCTACATCTGGCGCCTGCATCTGGTGTTGAGGCGGGGCGCGGAAGCCGACGTCAATAAAATCAGCCTGCCTACAACTGAGCTGCTCCCGCGCTGATGGCCCGGCGGGTGAACGCGCTTCGCACTCGCCGCGCACGAAATCGAGGGGAGATCGATTCGCGGCGCTCCGTATGCGGGCATGCGGGAGAGAGGGAGATCCATGAAGAAGCTCATTGCACCAGCGTTCCTTTTGATGACCACCTTCGGCCTTGCCGTCGCCGCCGGCTTGTCTGCTCCGACCCCGCTTGAGGCCCAGGGCAACTGCTGTCGCTACGTCATTCGCGGCTGCGATCAGAATGCGAAGGTTTGCGTTCCCGATCGGTGTGGCTCCGCTGCGGAGCGACGCGCGCGGCAAGCCTTCGAAGGGGCGTACTCCTGTCGTTCGTCGTCAACCGCGAGCTACATCGGTACCTGCAGCAACGAACGCTGCGACATCGACCTTCGATAGCCGCGATCCTTCGGGACGTGCCGCCCAACGCCGCGAGAGCGACCGAGATCGTCGACGACTTTCACGTCGGATCACCTCGTATCGTGGATCCCCGGACTCCTGGGCACGACTCGAGTGTCGGGCACGTGACTCGAGTCTCGGGATGAGGCTACCGTCCGGAACTCTGGAACGATACGCGCTCGGAACCGATTGTTTCCTCACGTCCGTTCCTTCATCATCCCCTTGTGCCTCTTCAAACGGGGGAACACGACGGGGTAGTGATCGTCTGCGCGCGAGGGATTCCCGAACCTCACGAGTTCGCTGCGGCGATGGAGCGCCTTCGCAAACCTACGGTGACGGCGCTCTTCGTGCACGCCGAGGAAGACGGCCTTCACGCTCGCCAGCGCGCGCAGATCGCAGGCGTTTGCGTCCGTGGCGGCTTTCCCATCGCCGTGGTCACCGATTCCCGCCTTGCCCGCGGGTCCGCAAAGGCGGTGGGCTGGCTCGGGGCCAAGATTCAGGCGTTCGAGCTCACCGAAGCCCGCCAAGCGTTCCTCTCGCTGGGAATCTCGGTCGCCGAAGTGCCCGCCTATCTTGCCGCGTATCGCGCGCTACTTCGTCTCCACGATTGACGGCCGCCGATTCGTGCTTCCGTTAGGGACGAGACACTGATCCACGCCGATCGAAAGGTGTGCCGCGAGCCCGAGTTTCGCATCGGTCCCTATGAGGTTCTCCGCCGACCTCACCTAGACGAGTTTCTCGAGGGCGCCCTCGCGCGATTCGACGTCGGCATTTGGACCGCGTCCTCCAGAGACTACGCGCGCCCGGTCGTCGACTGGCTCGGCGTTACCGAGCGCCTCTCGTTTCTGTGGTGCCGCGACCGGTGCACCGTCGCGTTCGACTACGTGACGTATGAGCGGGTGCGGATGAAGCCCATCAAAAAGCTGATTCGTGCGGGCTTCGGGCCCAAGGAACGGATTCTCTACGTGGACGACTCCCCGGAGAAGATCCAGCGAAGCTACGGAAACTACATCCGCATCGCTCCCTACGAAGGCGCCGGGAACGACGAGGAGCTCGTTCATCTTCTCGCTTATCTCGACGAGCTCGGTCCGGTTCCGAATGTGCGGACGATTGAAAAGCGAGGTTGGCGCCTCCGTTTTTCGTGACGCAGCCAGGAACGCTCGTCACACTTCGCTCATGCGTTGGCTTCTCTTGATCGTTTTCGTCTTCGGCTGCACCGGATCGGATCGTCGGCGACCCGGCATCCGGCGGGATGCAGGCGGGGACGCTGCGCTCGCGGATGCGGCGCGCGTTGACGCGGCCGGAGAGGACGCCAGCGCCGACAGCGGCAGCACGGACGCGGCGACGGACGCCGGGTCCGATGCGAGCTCGGTCGATACGGGCGTGGATGCGGGTCCCGTCGCGTGCGATCCCGGCGCTCCCGGCGTCTGCGGCGGTCGCCCGTGCGTTGACGGATACTGTTGCGACGACCCGTGCGACGGCGAGTGTCGTAGCTGTGGGCGCCCCGGCCAAGAGGGCACCTGCAGTGTCACTCCCGGCGAGATTTGCGACGACGGAAGTCCGGCAACCACCGGCGACATGTGCCAAGCGGACGGGAGCTGCGTCGGGACGATGACGGGCTGCGCGCTTCCAGCTGACGCGTGCGCAACGGGCAGTCAAAGCCGTGACGGTTGCGGCGGCGCGCGCATCATCGGCCGGTCCAACGCATCGGCCGGGTACCTCGGCATGGGTGATACCTGTTCAGCGCGCGATCGCTTCGACGACTGCAGCTGGGACGCCGGCAACGATCACGCCTACCGAATCTGGATGCGGACAGGAGAAACGATCAACGTGTCGGTCTCCCGCCGCGACACCTGCTTCTCCGGCTACTCCATCACCCTCAAGCTCTACGAGAACACCGGCTGCAGCGACGTGACCTGCGGCCGGGACATCTGGTGCAACGACTTCGTCGACAACGGCGAGCGCTTTCCCTACACGGCGACGACCGATGGCTGGAAGGTTATCGTGGTGGACGGCTCGACTGCCTTCGACGACGAGGGACAGTACTCGCTCGCGGTGCAGCTCACCGGATGCGCGACCCCTGGCTGCGAGTGTTGATTCGCGTTCTCATCGCGGACGATCACGCGATCGTGCGAGACGGCCTGCGTCATCTGATCGACGGCCAGGAGGACATGCAGGTCGAGGAGATGGCCAGCGACGGGGAGGCCGCGCTTGCGCTGGCCCTCGAGGCCGACGTGGACTGCATGCTCCTCGATCTTTCGCTGCCGAAGCTTCCCGGCATCGAAGTCCTTCGTCAGCTTCACGCCAAGCGGCCCGACCTGCCCGTAGTGGTCCTCAGCATGTACCCGGAGGATCATCTTGCGCTTCATCTCTACGCCATCGGCGCGAAGGCCTACGTTTCGAAGGAGCGCGATCCGCGCATTGTCCTCGACGCGATTCGCGCTGCGGCGAAGGGCGAGGTTTTCGAAACGCCGGAGCTCGTCTCCCTGCGGCGTAACAGTCTCTCCGACACGGAGCGGGTCCCGCACGAAACGTTGACCGCACGCGAACACCAGGTGTTCATTTTGTTGATTGAAGGGCAGTCGGTGTCCGCGATTGCGGCGACCCTCGACCTCTCCGTGTCGACCGTCAGCAATCACCTCGCACAGATTCGCACCAAGCTCTCGGTCGAGACGGTCGTCGACATCGTGAACTACGCGCATCGCGTCGGTCTCGTACGTCACTAGAGCACATCAAGCGCACCTGGTTTTCTCGGGCTTCCGCACCGACCCAAAACTATTTTTGGGCGAAAGCCGTAGCTGCGTCGTGACCGCCTTCCCTAGGGTTGCGTAGGGCAGAAGGTGCGGTGAGACGCCGGCAGTGGGTGCCGGCGCAAAGGTGGGAGTGCGCGATGCGGCTGACGCTATCGGTGGTGCTGATCTGTGCCTGTGGGGGCGGAGATCCGGCGATGGATGGGGGACGTGAGGACGGTGGAGTGGACGCGTTCGTCGACGTTTCGGTCGACGGCGGGTGCGTTCCCACCGCGTGTCCGGTGGATGCCTGCGGGCCGGTCGACGACGGCTGCGGAGGCGCTCTTGAATGCACCGGCGGGTGCGGCTGCAGCGACGAAACCGCGGAGGTGGACTGCCCGGCGCGTCCCTGTGAGACCGCCCGCTGCGACGAAGGACGCTGCGCGTACGAACCGGTGATCTGCGACCTCGAGCTCTGCGAATGCGAAGGGTGCGGCGACGACGAGCTCCGGCCCTGCGGCGACGGATGCCCGGCGATGGTTTGCGATCCTCAGCCCGACGGCGTCGGCGGGTTTGCCAACGCCTGCGTGCCGACCGCGAGTCTTCGCTGCGGCCTCTGCGATCTCGGCGTTGTGGGCTGCGACGACGCGGACGACCTCGCATGCGACGCGCCGGACTTTCCCTTTCTCGATGGCTCGGTCGCCGAGTGCAATGGCGCTTCTCCGGCCGCCACGGTGATCTACATGGACGAGCGCGTCGAAGGCGGAACCCCCGACGGCAGCCGGGAGCAGCCCTTCACCACCCTCGAGGATGCGCTCAGTGCAGCGGTGCTCCGAGGCGCGAGGCTTGTGGTCGTCGGACGCTCACCGGTTTTCGTCGGCACCCGTGACGTGCTCGACGGAGTGTCCATCCTCGGCGGCTTTGCGGGATGGCCGGAGTGGGAGCCGGACGAGAGCTTTCGCCCCGTCTTTCGTGCAGGTGTGGACGACGTCGCGGAGGGGCGCCTCGTCGGTCTACGCGCCTTCAACGTCCTCACGCCAACCCGCGTTTCGCACGTGCGCATCGAAACGGATGACCTGCGGGGCGAGAGCGGAACGAGCAACCTCGGCATCGCCCTCGTCAACGCGCCGATGCTGGAATTGGAGGATGTTGAAGTCGTGGTCGGTGATGCGGAAACGGGTGCGCCCGGACGAGACGCGGCCGCGGTCACGACGACGATCACGGCCGGCGCGATCGGGCAGCAGGGCAATCCGGGGAGCACGCGCTCTTGTGGTCTCACCGTGGTGGGCGGGCTCGGCGGCGTTGCCATCTGCGACGGTCGCACCGCGGTCGAAACGCGCGGCGGTCGTGGGGGCCAAGGCAGCGGCGCCATGCC
>JBCDAA010000050.1:0-30992 GCA_039186435.1 Myxococcota bacterium
ACGGTGGGCGACGAGATCTCAGCGGCCGCGCTGGGCGAGCGCGTCTTCCACGTGCCGAATGTGCGGGGGACCACGTTTCTTGAACTCGATGGAGTGACCCTCCTCGATTCTGGAAACTCGAGCGCCCAAGGTGGATGCCTTTTGGCGGAGTCCGCCCGCGTTGATCTGAACAACACGACCTTCGATGGGTGCGCCGCAAGCGATGGCGGGGGCGCGGCGTTTGTCGACTCCGACGTGACGTTCAGCGGCAGCAACCTCACGAGCAACGAAGCCCGTCAGGGCGGCGGCGTCTATGCCGAAAACACGGTTCTTGCCGTCACGACGAGCTCGGTCCAGAGCAACAGTGCCTTCGACGGCGGCGGGCTCTTCGTCCTCGGCGACGGTCACGCCGTGATCAAAGAGTCGCTCATCCACGACAATGTGGCCGAGCGCGCAGGTGGCGGCGCGTGGATTCAGATGGCGACGACCGGCATCGAGACCGCGATTCATGACAACCAGGCCATCTACGGCGGCGGCGCACTCGTTTTCGACGCGCCCTTTGTAGGAACCCAAGTCAACGTTTTCGACAACAATGCATCTCGCTACGGCGGCGGCTTCTACGGCCACCAGCGCGCCGAGATCGAGCTCGACCACAGTTCCCTCTACGGCAACTGGGGAAGCACAGGCGGCGGCGGCATCTACACCCTCTCCCTCGCCTATCTCTACAACTCCACCGTCCACGAAAACTCCGCGTTCTACGGCGCGGCCGTACAGAGCGTCGGCGGCTCGTCCTTTGTCTTCGGCAACAACGTCAGCATCGCGGACAACCAGCATCTCGGCTTTATCGGCTTCGCGATCGAAGGGCCGACGATTCGACTTCGCAACAGCATCGTCGAGCGCCACTTCGCGAGCTGCAGCCCGAGCGTCGACTCGATTGGCTACGTCGTGAGCACCGACAACAACTGCCTTTCCGGAGGCGCGCCCGGCAACCTCAGCGGACCCGCGAACACCGTCGCCCAGACCGTCGGCACTGAGCGCAGGCTCGTCCTGCAGCCCGGAAGCATCGCCATCGACGTGGGCAACACGGCGAGCTGTGAGAGCGACGACCAGCGCTTTTTGAGCCGTCCGCAGGGCCTTTCCTGCGACGCCGGGGCCTACGAACTCGAAAACTGAACTTTTCTCGACAGATTTCCGTTCCCCACCGCCAAGAGATCCGTGGAGACCGACGATGAACCACCCCAAACGCCAGTCCCGCCTCACGATCCGCGCCGCCGAAGTCGATTCGCGCGACCCTCATCTCCATTCCCTCCCCGCATTAGAGGGCACCGGGCGCGTGACCCTGACCGTCCACGGTGGCTGCGCACTTCTCAAAGTGCGCGGCGGAAGTACCGACGCGTGCTTCGTCGAAGGCAACCGTTTGACGATCGACTTCACGGCATCAACGCCGGGCGACATCGTGTTCGAGGTAACAACGCAGACCCAGGCCGCCTACGACCTCGACGCGCGCGCTGCGTAGTCAAATCTGGTGATGCGTGAGGTAGGCTTCACGCATGCGATCCACTCTTGCTGCTCTCGCACTTGTTGTCGCTGGATGTGGAAACGGATCGACCGACACGCACGCGACATGCGTACCCGAATCCGTTCCTCTCGATGGGTTCCCGGGCGGCGATCTCTTCCTCGAGACGAGCTCGGTTCAATGCCCGTCTTCCATCTGCGTGATCGATCAACGGGACGCAGACAGCGCGCTCCAGATCTCAGGCTCCCGAGAAGCGTGCGAGCAAGCCAACGAGCGACGGATTCGGCGTGCGGAAGAAGACGGCGAGGACGTTGGCGAACTCGACGACTGCGAGCCACTTCCAAGCATCGCCGACCGAGTCCATTGCAGCTGTCGGTGCAGCCTCCCGGGCGGCGAGACCGACGAAACGACCTGCGCGTGTGGCGAAGGCTTCGTGTGCGTGGATGATGCGTTCACCAGCGGAAGTGATGAAATCCAGGGGGGTTACTGCCTCCGAATTCGCGAGTAGCGCAAAAATCGATTCAGCGTTGTCAGATCCAACACCGGCGTAGCGAATAGCTACGCCGCAAATGGCTGCGAAAGCTCAACCGCACACCGTCCCCCTTTTGTCTCAAAAGGTTTCATGGTCGACGTCGAAAGTTCGGGATATACCCGACGACGTGGGGATACGGACGGATCGCGAGCTGCTCGATGCAGCGCTCGCCGGTGATCGGGGTGCGGGCAAAGAGCTCGTCGATCGCCTCGCGCCCGTCGTCCAGATCCGCGTCGCGCGCCTGCTTCGTCGACGCGGCGTTCCTCGCGGACGAGACGCTCGCCAGGAGATGCAAGACCTGGTGCAGGACGTCTTCGCACGCCTCTTCGCAAACAACGCTCGCGCCCTCCGCGGTTGGGATCCCACCAAGGGCGCGAACCTCTCGACCTTCGTCGGCATCATCGCGGACCGAGAAGTCGTCTCGATCCTGCGCACTGCCAAGCGCAGTCCGTTCACCGAAGAGCCCCAGGAACGGCCGGTGGTCGAAAGCCGCGTGTCTCTCGCGCCGCGTCCCGACGAACAGGCAGCCGCACGACAGTCGCTCGATCGCTTGCTCGATCGCCTCGCGGCCGAGCTCAGTCCGCTCGGCTACCGGGTGTTTGAACTTCTCTGGTGTGAAGAGCGATCCGTCGAAGACGTCTGCGCGGAACTCGAGCTCAGCCGCGACGCGGTGTACGCGTGGCGAAGCCGTATTCGAAAGCTCGCCCGAAAACTCTCAACGCGGGTCGTCGCCGCGGAGGCCTCATGAACGATGACGAACTCATGAAAGCCCTCGGCAAACGAGCATTAGAACGCGACGACTCGTGGGACGAGTTCGCAAAGGGCGGACCCGAGCCCGAAGTCGAAGGCGACGCGGAGGATCACGAAACCCTTCGCGCGCTTTACGAACCGATCGATCCCCTCGTCCGGGCGCGCATTGCATCGCAGCTCCCCGCGCCACGACGTCGCTGGCCCGTTGCGGCCGCAACCTTGGTCGTCGCGGCGGCTGCGGTGCTCTTTCTCGTTCTTCCCGGCACGACGCTCCCGCCCTATCAGGTGGAGCTCAGCGAAGGAACCGCCCTCGAGCGAGGTGAGCCTGCGGCGGCGGGACGCTACCGTGCGAGCGATCAGCTCGAGATCGTGCTTCGCCCGGACGAGAACGTCGAAGGCGCGGTCCACGTGGTGGTGTTCGACAACGGCGTGCGCTGGACAGGAACGCCCGAGGTAGCGCCCAGTGGTGCGATTCGTATCGCCGGCACCGCGGGCTCGCTTTTTGACGTCGGAACGCACCGACTGGTCTTTGCAGTCACCGCGGACGAGTCGCCCACGAGCGTCGACGAGATTTCCGGTACGCCCCTTGAGGTCACGCTAGAGGTCGAGCCATGAGGTGCCTCGCTCTCCTTCTTGCCGTGTCATGCGCCGACGAGAGCACCCCGGCAGCCGCGCCGCTCAACGTGCTGTCGACGTGTACCGTGCGTGCGGATCGCTGCGGGCACGCAGACGAGGTGCGCGTGTGGGTGGAAGGCGCGCGGGCGACGTTTTGGATCGATGGCGTGCGGGCGACCTCGGACTCGGTGGCCGTTCAGGGCGGTCACCGTACGGTGCTTCCGATCCCTGAAGGCGCGCGCCGCCTTGAGATCCGCCGGGGAGCAGCGACCTCGTCGCGAGCACTCACACCGAAGGTCACCTCGGCGACGCTCCTCGAACTCGGCGACGAGCGCTCCACCACGGCGCTCGCGCGAATCCAGGAAGCCCTCCACGACGCGTCGGGCAGCGAGCGCGCGGCGCTCCTGAGTCGGGCCGGCCGAATCGCGCTGACGCTGGGCGACGATGAAGGAGCAATCCGTTTTCTTTCGGACGCGCTCGCCCTGCACCGAACGTTCGATGAGCCGAGCGAAGCCGTGTTGGATGCGGTCGCGATCGCGTGGATTCATCACCGACGCCAATGGCGCTTCGATGACGCAGCGACTGTGCTGCAGAGGGTCGAATCGCTTCACCCGACGTCGCCGGTTCCAGCGGCTCGGGCGGAGTACCACCGTGCTTATATTCTTGCGGAATCCGGCGAGCCACGCCTCGCTGAACGAGCTCTTCGGGGCCCTGCGGAGACGGCAACGAAGCTCGGCGTTTCTCAGCTCATCGCTCAAACGGCGATCTACCGAGCCGAGCTACTCCATCGTCTTGGGCGACGAGAGGCGGCGCACCAAGTTCTTCGAGAGGTCGAACCTCATTTGGATGGGTGCCTCGCGGGCGACCACGCCACCACTCAAGGGTGGCTCGCGATTCTCGATGCGGAGGACGGAGGAGAGCTACCGTCCGCATCTCTTGAAGAAGCGCGTCGCGTCTATGAGACGTGCGATGCAAACGCCGAACAGCGCGCCAACGCAGCGCTCAACCTTGCGCTAGCAGCCCTCCATCGCGGCCAGATCGAACGCGCCGAAACCTGGCTCGCCGAAGCTCGGCACCATGGCGGAGGCGCTGTCGTCTACGCGTGGTCCCTCGAGCTCACCGCGCGTCGTCATCTTTCTGCCGGTCGCGCAGACGAAGCAAGGCTGACCTACGAGGAACTCGCGACCCGCGCACGGCTCGCCGGAGCCCTTAGCTCCCAATGGCGCGCCACCGTCGGCCAAGGGGTCGCCCTCGAGGCGCTCGGACGCCCCAGGGACGCGATCGCCGCGTACACAAGAGCGGAGGAGATCCTCGACCGCGAAGCAACCGCCCTTTCGTTGGGCACGGCACCCGGGTTCACAGGCCGGCGGTGGCGGAGTGCGAGTCGTCTCGCTGGGCTGCTCTTGAGCGAGCGACCCGACCAGGCACTCGCAGTGTTGCGACAGGCTCGCCTGCGTGCCCTTCCAAAGCGGGGGCCGTCCCGAAACGAAGTCATTCGATACCGCGAGGCGAGGCGGACCTTTGAGGCGGACGCCGGCACCGCGTGGACGCTTCCCCGCGCCGAGCTGAGCAATTTCGAGAACCAGCGCGAGGAACTCCAGGCCTCGCTTCACACCGCCGTTGATGATGCGTACCGCGAAAGTCGACAAAGCCCGCGCACGTCTCGCGCTGACGAGCAATTGCTGATGGTCTTTCCACACCACGCGGGACGAATCGTCATCCTTGAGGGCGAACAAACCCAAGGCGCGATTGTCGGTGAAAGCGAGTGGCCCTCTTTTGTTGAAGAGGCACTCGATCAAGACCTCCGAGTGTTAGGCGCCGGGCGGTACGCATTCGTATGGCCGCCAGTCCGTGCCCGAATCGTCCACGCCCTCGACATCGAAACGACTCCTTCGGAACAGCGGGGGTCGTTGGTGGTTGTCGATCCTTCAGGCAATCTCCAAGGAGCACGCGAGGAGGGTGAGCGCGCCGAGCGTCACTGGGAAGCTCGCATGCTCAAAGACAACGACGCGACCCTCGAAGCGGTGACGCGGCTCCTTTCCGGCGTGAACCTCTTCCACTACGCGGGCCACGCCTCCCACGCGGAAGACCTAAGTGCGGGTTTGCACCTCACGGATGGTGCGATCCTCAGCGCCGCGGATGTTTTGGCGCTTCCCCATGTCCCGCGCTCGGTCATTCTCAACGGATGCGAAAGCGGCAGCGGCAGCGGGCTCGTTCCCATCGGCGTGGCGCAGTCGTTTGTGGCCGCGGGCAGTGAACGCGTCATCGGCGCGATCCGGCCGGTTCAGGACGCTGAAGCGCTCGCCCTCGCCAACCGGCTCTTTGAATCCACCGACCCGGCAACGTGGGTCGACCACCTAGTTCCCGACGGCGCATCTGCGTCGCCCTTTCGTTTGTTTGTCCCGTGAGGAGGAAATGATGACGCGCATCTGCCTAACGCTCTTGATGTTCTCACTCGCCTGCGGCTCCGACGCCTTGGATCGAGGCGCGGCGGAAGTCGCTTCCACCTCGGCCGCACTAACGGCGCCCGGTTGCGACCCGGCGCGTCGGGTTGGTGTTCCTACCGTTCGGCGAGGCGGCCGCGGCGGAGTTTGCCCTCGGCCGTCGAGGCGGAGTGGATGGTCCGTCTCGTACCTTTTTGAACAGCATCTCGACGTCGTCGCGGACAGCGGCGAACCGTTTTGCCTCTACGAATACGTCGGCAGCCCGGCGAGCTTCACCACCGCCACCCTTCCGATCGATCCAGGCACCGGTCGCATCGGCGACGACTGGACCGACGCAGACTGCCTCGGGGTGATCCCCTTCGCTCCGCCCGACCCCGCCGACATCGTGACTCCCGCACACGTTCAGGCGTCCCGCATTCAGTCCGGACGTCCGGAGTACCTCCCGGTCGTCGGTGGTCTCCCGGAAACGACTCGCGTGGCCATTCTCGACTCCTCGGTGAACTCAGGCCTGAGCGAGGTGGAGCCCACCACCGGCGAGTTCCTCCACGGCCGCGCCGTCAGCATGCGAATCCGGGAAGACCTCTGCCCCGAGGGCCGCGGCAAGCCCTGCGTCGTGGACTTCGACACCTACCTTGTCCTCGACGAAGGCGGCGATCCGAACGTGCCCGGTGGCCACTATGGCAGTGTCGCCTCCCTCGCGGTCGCCCTCGAGGAGGCCATCATCAACGCGTCGGGGGACAACCTTGTGATCCCGCTCGCAGTCGGTTGGCACCCCCGCTTCGACCATCGAAACGGTGACATCACGGAACCGATCGCCCAGACGGTCGACGCCGTGCGCGCCATTCTCCGCCACGCGGTCTGCAATGATGTCTTGGTCCTGGCGGCCGCAGGTAACCGGACAGGCAGCGACGACATCTCGGGCGCGCTTTGCCCCGCGTGCTGGGAGGAACACGTCGTCGACTGCCAGGACTGGCGACCAATGGTCTACGCGATCGGGGGAGTGGGCGCGGGCGGCGTTCCTCTCTCGATCTCCCGAAAGGACGGCCAGCCTCCGCTGGTTGCACCGGCAGACGGGATCTCCGCGGAGAACGTTGTCGGCAGCGAGGAAGGTCCCTCGCTCGGCGCATGGACCGGTACCTCGATGGCCGTCGCGAACGCAGGCGCAGCGGCCGCTCTCGTCTGGTCCTACCTGCCGCAGGCAAACCCCGCGGAGGTGATGGCGTTCGTTCGACAAAACGCGCGCCTGGTCGCCGAACAAGCCGACGTTTGCGTCGACAACGTGCTCTCCAACAGCTGCCCGCCGGTCGCCCAAATCACCACCTGCGACGCGCTCCGTGCGGTACTCGGGCCCGAGTCCCCTCTCTGTCTCAATGGAGGATGCCCCGAGGCACCGTGCGGCGCGGAGCCGGACGTGCAGCCCGAGCTCAGCAACGCGACGATCGCGCTTCTTCAGAGCTTGGCCAACCCCGACCTCGTCACAGAGGGGCGCCTCGACGTCCCAGTTGTTGGAACGGCCTGTAGCCAATCGGTCTTCGGCAACGGCGTCCTCGATCCCAACCAACTCTACTGCGGCTGGGAAACGGTCGCGTCCTACGCGAGTGAACCACAGTCCTTGGACGCGCAGCCGGGGTCGTCCCCTTGCGGTGCATGTGCCCTCATCAAGGGAGACACCGACCAGGTCTACATGGCGATCAACCACAACATGATCGGCTACCTCTCCGACCCGGTTCTCGAGGTTCCGAGCTACGGCTACGTCGCCCTCGCGGACACGATGCCGCCGAAAACCTTCCTCGCCGCGGGCGACATCGCATCCGTTCCGCTCGCCGGACTCGACGGGCACTACGGCAACGGCGCCCACCTCTCGTTCGTGTGGCAGAAAACTCTCGGCGCGCCGCAGGTCCAGGTCAGCGTCGAAATCCCCGTCTACTACTAGGACAGAGCGCCGCCTCGTGAGCTCCTTCAGGACCTTACGAGGCGGTGCTATTCTCTACGTATGAGGGGAGCTATTGGAACGCTCTGCGTTCTCGCCGCACTCGGTTCCGCGACCGCCCAGGACGTTGCACCGATTCACGAAGGCACCGTCCAGGGCGAATGGGCGCTTCGCGAGAGCTACTCCGTGGTCGAGACACGGCGCAATCGCGCCATCGAGGCCGCCACGGATGACATGTCGATCTTCACGCGAGGCATCGCCCGCCGTCGACTCCGCCGTGGCACTCCGATTCACCGATCGCTCGTCTTTCGCGGAGAGGGAGAACACTTTCGAGCGCACGTTGGGGACTACCACCTCGACTTCGCCGCCGATGGTCGACGGCGACCCTTCGTGGATCCCTTCGACGAAGAAATGCGCGCGTCGCAACGATTCAACGGACGGCGGCTCACGCAGGTGATGCGAAACGACGATGCGACCCTCACCCACACGCTCACGCTCAGTGACGACGGGAGCCGTCTTACGCTCACCGTTCGCATCGAAAGCCACCACCTCCCCGGCGATGTGATCTACCGCGCGCACTATCGCCGCGCCTGAGCGGCTCGCATACAGAGGGTTGCTTCCACGCGTGCCGGGGTTCCGTCCTGCGTGCAGGGCCAGGCGCTCTGCTGAAGCACCTCGGTGATGCAGTCGCGTGTATTCGGCGCGAGCAACTCTCCTTCGACGGTGATTTCGGAAACGGCCCCCGCGGGAGAAATGCTCCACGCCAGCGAATAGACCGACGCCTCCGTGCCCCGTTGGCACGCCTGGAGGCGAGGCTTTAGCGAGTAGAGCGTTGGAGCGACGCGCAGCAAAGGGTCCTCGTCCTGGTGACCGAGAACCCGAAACACCCGGCCCGCCGCGCTCTCGAACGACCCCTCGATCCCGCCGAGAACGTACGCTTCCGGATCGCTCTCGAGGGCGCGTGCGGCGGCGACGAGCGCCGCTGGATCCTCGCGCGCGTCGTACGCGGTCTCGGCACCAAGGCGGTCGGGTAGCCCTTCCCGGCTCACCGTCCCGACCTTCCGAAACGTCACCGAAAGACGGCAGTTCGGCGGCGACAAACAACGAACGTACGCGGACGCAATCACCAGGTGGGGATGCCGCTTCGCCAGGATCGAAGCGAGCGAAGGTGGCTGACCGCAGACCGGGCCGCGCGGCGCCGCACGTCCCTCTGCACGAAGCGCTTCCGCCTGCGCAACCTCCCGCGGCGCGACCACGCGATGACCGAGACTTCGAAGGCGCGCGCGAAGCGCAGCGATCAGTCGACGACGCGGCGCACCTTCGAGCAACCCCTCTTCGAGAACGACCGCCATCTCCACACGGGCGTTCTCATTGGGTGGAGGTCCGTCGATCCGCGACCACCCCAGGTCTCCCTCACAAAGCGCCGGGAGCGGCGCAGGTGGTTCGGGCTCGGGTTCGGGCGGCGGCGCGAGAGCCGCAGCACGCTCCCGGCACACGGAAGCCCAGGGTTGAAAGGGCGCGGGGGCAGCGGCTGCCACCTGCGTGCACCGTTCAAGGGCCGGCTCCGCTCTCCGCTCCACAAACGAAGCCCGTGCGTCGAGCTCTCGCTGGAAGACCGCAACGAGACTCTCGTCGTTCGCGATCGTTGGCGGCGTGGGGATCTCACGAATTTGGGTAGCGATCGATCCGTAGAGCGTCGCGTACGCGACCGAACCGAAGAGCTGATCAAGCGCGCGTCCGGACGAGAGCGAAAGAAAATCAGCCTCGAGTCGTCGAAGCGCAGCAAGCCGCCGGCGCACCCACTCCGCAAACACGTCCCGAACCCAGTGGTTGTACTCGCTCAAGGTCACGCTCGGGGATGGATAAGGCACGGAGGCCTGCTCCTGAAGCGCCGCCCACACGCGAGCGACCCTTTCTGGCAGCGCATTTTCCGGCGCATCGTAGACGGGCAACCCGTCGAGCTGAGGAGGCGGCACCTCCTCGCGGGGTGCCGGATCGGGAGGCGGCGCGGGCGTCCCCCCGCATCCCAGCGACCACACAATCCCCATCGTCACCAGCCCCCGCATCATCCGATCCTCCCGCCTTCGTAGCGCATCTGCAGGAGCGGAAGGTTCGAGTGAGAGAGCGCGTCGAGACAAACGTCGGCCGCGTCGAAGAGCGCAAGCCGATGCCAGGGTTGCGCGCCAGGACACGCTTCGGGGCTCCCACTTTGGTATCTCCGCCCTGAGCTACCTTCGGTCATCTGCGCGGTCTGAAACACCGTGTAGTCAAGACTGCTCGCTTCGAGGAGGCGAAGCACGCGCCGGTGGTCCGCGATCGCGGGACCAAATCGAAACGGAGAAAGAACGCCCACGAGACCCTGAAGTGCATGCGCTCGCCAACCTCCCCCTTCCCCCGCACCGCAAAGACCGAACGTAAGAAAGCGGAGACGCGGACGCCGAAGTGCAGCCGCCGCCGCGATCACCCGCCGCGCAAACGACGACATCTGATTGTGGGGACGCTCGAAGGACGCGAGACCGGAGACGACAGCGTCATGGGTCGCGATCGCGCGCTCAACCTCGCGCTGATCTTCAAGGTCCACCGTCCTGCAGCGAACGCGATCGCCGAGGTGGCCAAAACGTGCGCGAAGCTTCTCGTCGTTGCGACCGAGTGCAGTGACCGATCGGCCGCGCTGGATGGCGCGCTCCACGAGAGCGCCTCCGCAGGACCCCGTCGCACCTACGACCAGAATCGTCATCCTCGCAGGCTGACCCAGACGGCCCGCAGTGGCTATCCGAACCCGGCGGGCGGCCACACTCGTCTCATAGACGATCATAGATCCGACAAGTTCGACAAAATCGGGCGACCCTGTCGATCTGGCGCTCCGTCGTTCGACCTCCTTCACGAGACCCGATGAGGGGAAGGAAAACCGATGACACACGATTTTGGACGATTCACCTGGCACGAACTGGTCACCACCGACGTCGAGGACTCGAAAGGTTTCTACGGCGAGCTCCTAGGCTGGAAGTTCGAAGCGATGCCGATGCCGACGGGGACCTACACGATCGTCAAACTCGGCGACGCGAGCATCGGGGGAATCACCCCGCCGCCCGAGGACGGAGTGCCCCCGCACTGGATCGGCTACGTCTCTGTGGAGGACGTCGACAAGAGCGCCAAGGCGATCCTCAAGGCGGGGGGAGAATCACTGATGGACGCATTCGACGTTCCCGGCGTCGGGCGGATGCAGCCCGTTCGGGATCCTCACGGAAGTGCATTCTTTCTCTTTCGCTCGGCGGAAGGAGATCCGGAGCCCGCAACCGGTGCGGGCGCATGGCATTGGAACGAGCTCTGGGCGAAGGACGCGGGTGAAGCGACCGCGTTCTACGAAAAGACCCTGGGCTACAGTCGCGAAACGATGCCCATGCCGAACGGCGACTATCACATTCTCAAGAACGGTGAGCAGTCGCGCGGCGGCGTGATGACCGCGCCCGAAGGCGCCCCGCCCCACTGGGCGTTCTACGTGGAGGTCGCCGACGTCGACGCGACCGTCGCGAAGGCCAAGAAACTTGGTGGGAAGGCCATCGGCGAACTGATGGACGTCCCCGGGGTCGGCCGCTTCGGCTTCGTGAGTGACCGAAGCGGCGCCACGATCGGTGTGATCACCCCGGCGAAGTAGGCGCGGCCCTAGCCGAAGTCGGAACACCCGGTCGGAGTACACGCACTGCCTGCGGCGCAGCACTCACACGTCGCAAGGCAGCGCGTCTCGCCGGGCGCACAGGTCAAAGGCTCGCACGTGCCGAGCACGCACGACTCGCAGAGGCCGCACGAGGGCACGCACGAGCTCGGCTCACACTCGAAGTCTCCGGGAGGCGCCGGATCGGGTCTCTCGGAGCATGTGAAGCCGGGATCGCACGTTCCGACGCATTCCCCTCCGCACCCATCCGACTCGCCGCAGCGCCGACCTTCGCAGCTCGGCTCGCACACGCATTCGCCCCCGCGGCATTCTTCGTTCATTCCCTCGCACCGCGTTCCAGGGCTGCATCGACCGCCGCAGCCGTCGTCAGGACGGTCGCCGCATGCGCGTGTCGAGGGCGCGCTGCAACTTGGCGCGCAGCACATGTCCATGCGGCAGCTCTCCCCTGCCGGACACGCGCGGCCATCAGGACACGCTGCGCATCCGGGAGGCTCCACCGGATCGACACCGCACATAAGGGAGCCCGCAGGATCGCATCCGGGACAGCACACACCGTCCGCGCAGGATTCCCCCGCAGCGCACGCGGCGCCCATTCCGCAGCTTCGGCAGACGTTCCCATCGGCATCGAGGCGGTCGGGAATGTCCTCGCCGCAAGCGACACTGGACGCGGATGGGCACGCCGGGCAGCAGGAGCCGTCACGACAGCTCTCCCCGGATGGGCAGCTCGTTCCTGTACTGCATCTCCGGCACACGTTGCCGTCGGCGTCCAACACGTCGGGAATGTCCTCGCCGCAGGCCACCGAACCGCGACTCGGGCATCGACCGCAGCAGACCCGCGCCGCGGCGCCGCTCGGTCCCGGCGGGTTTCGGCACGACTCCCCGGAGGGACACTCCGATCCGAACCCGCTGCAATTGCGACACGGAAGATCCGCAATCTCCGTTCCGCACGCAACGTCAGCGGCGCGAGGGCAGCGATCGCAACAAACGCCGCCTGCTCCGCCGGTGCAGCTCGTACCTCCCTCGCAGTCGCCGGTGCCGAAACCGCTGCACTCCCGGCAGACGTTTCCATCCGCATCAAGCACGTCCGGAATGTCCATCCCGCAGCCGATACTCGACGCGGACGGGCATGGCGCACAGCAAACGCGATCCTCGCCGCGGGATGTCCCCGGCGGGTTGACGCACTCGTTGCCGCCCTCGCAGTCGTTGCCGACGCCGGAGCAGTCGCGACAGACCGAACCGTCGGCGGCACGCGAATCTGGGATCGCCTCGCCGCACGCGACACTGCCTCGTGAGGGACAACCGGGACAGCACCCACCGTCGACGCAGCTCGACCCGCGCGGACAGTCGGTACCTACCCCAGGGCAGTCTCGGCCACCCATGCAACTGTCGGGTACGTCCATGCCGCACGCGACGTCGCCCGGATCCACGCACGCATCAGTGCATGCGCACATGCCATCCGCGCAGATCTCGCCCATCGTCGTACAGGGCCCATCGCAGCGCCCGCCGCATCCGTCATCCATCCCGCAAGTCGCTTCGTCGGGACAACTTGGAATGCACTCACACAGGCCGGTGTCGGGGTTGCACTCTTCGTTGTCCGCTTCGCAGGTCCCCACGCAGAATCCGCCGCAGCCATCGTCAACGCCGCAGACCGCGTCCGGCGCGCAACTCGGCACGCACGCACATTCGTTGGCAATGCAGCGAAGGGGAGGAACGCAAGCAGGGTCGCAACCACAGGTTTCGACACAGGTCCCATTCTGACAAACCTCACCGGGATCACAGTCGACCTCGAAGCACGGGTTCTCGAGGCACTCCCCCGCGCGACAAAATTCACCTTCGTCGCAGGTCACGCCTTCACACGCCGAACGAGGCGTGCAGGTAAAGTGGCAGGCCTCGCCATCGAAACAGTCCGCCGCACAAGGATCGATTGCGCGGCATCCCCCTGTGGACGGATCACAGAACTCGCCCTCGCTGCAGATAACGCCCTCGCAAGCGACGGGAAGACACCCAGCAAAACACATCCCGTCGACGCACGTTTCGTCTGCGTCACACGCGACGCCATCGCACGGATCCTCGAGGTCGACGCAGGTTGCGCGACATCGCAGCTCGCCCTCGCAAGGACTGGCGCTGAGACAGGGATCGGGCTGACAAAAGCCGCCGAGGCAGACCTCCTCCGGGCAATCGAGATCGGAAAGACAGAGCCGGGGTCCCGCATCCGGCCGGGCTGCATCTCTTCCCGACGGGGCATCTCGCGTCGCGCTGTCCGCGGCGCTGTCGCCGGTGGCCGCATCGATGACGCCCCCATCGTCGTCGGATCCGCAGCCCACCAAAACGAAGAGAGCAACCCAACAGTTTTTCCGATTCATAATTCAAATGGTAGAGGAGAAACCCTTACAGATGGTGGTGATTTTTAAAAATTGCGCCCTCATTGTTTTATTGAGCGCGCAACTTACGTACACAAGACGGTTCACGGGTCGCTCTCGGCGCCTTCGTGTCCGTCCGGCGCGACTCCACGAGCTTTCGCTCTCAATTTGAGAAGCGACTCTCACCTTGAGAGGTCGAGACGCGAAGAGCTCAAGAAATCGTTCGCTTATTTCGCGGCACACCCGTTGCTCAGTCCATCGAGCAGGAGGTCGCATGCTCGTCGACGGAAGATGGACACAGGACTGGCACCCTTACCAATCGAAGGACGGTGAAGGGCGTTTTCTACGGCAGCGCTCTTCGTTTCGCGAACGCGTCGGAAGCCCGCAGCACCCCGCGGAGCCAGGCCGCTACCGGCTCTACGTCGCGCTGATCTGTCCGTGGGCCTCCCGAACGCTCATGGTCCGGGCGCTCAAGGGTCTCAGAGCGCTCGTACCGATCACGGTCGTCGAGCCCTTCCTCACCTCGGAGGGGTGGCGCTTCGGCGCCTTCCCCGGGGCCTCGGGAGACGACCCGGAGCGCGGCGCTCGCGCCATGCACGAGCTCTACACCTACGCCGACCCGCACTACACCGGGCGCGCAACGGTGCCGGTACTCTGGGACTCCGCCGAGCAAACGATCGTCAACAACGAAAGCGTCGACATCGTTCGCATGTTGAACAGCGCGTTCGACGACGTCGGCGCGAACGCGGACGTCGACCTCTACCCGCGCCATCTCCGGGACGCGATCGACCGGCTCGCCGAGAGAATGTACCGCCGCCTTAACAACGGCGTGTATCGCGCCGGGTTTGCATCGACCCAGAGCGCGTATGACGAAGCGGTCCGTGACGTCTTCGCAGAGCTTGATGCCCTCGACACGCAGCTTTCGGACGGCCGTTCGTTTCTTCTTGGCGACGCTCTCACCGAACTCGATGTCCGCGCGTTCGTCTCGCTGGTTCGTTTGGACGTGGCGTACTTCGGGCTCTTCAAATGCAACCTGCGACCGCTCGCGAGCTACCTGCATCTCGCGACCTACTGCGAGCGCATTCTCGCCATCGAGGGCATTCGCGAGACGGTCAATCTCGAACACATCAAGCGAGGCTACTACTCGATCGAGGCGCTGAACCCGTCCGGAATCGTTCCCGTCGGCCCCCTTCGAGAGGCCTCGTGATCGGACGTCGGCAGTTTGTTCTCGGGAGTTCCGCCATGCTCATGGCACGGCCATCCAGGGCGCAGCAGCGCATGCCGGTCCTCTTTGTGGGCCACGGCTCGCCGATGAACGCCATCGAAGACAACCGGTGGAGTCGCGGTTTCCGAAGGCTTGCGGAAGGGATCCCGACCCCCCGCGCGATCCTTGCTGTCTCCGCGCACTGGACCACGCGCGGAACGCTTCTCACCGCCGACGCCGCCCCACGAACGATCCACGACTTCGGCGGATTCCCGCAAGCTCTCCACGAGGTGCAGTACCCGGCGCGCGGACGCCCGGAGCTCGCCGAACGGGTCACGACCCTCGTCGATCTCGCCGAGGCGACGACGCGCCACGGGTGGGGACTCGACCACGGAACCTGGAGCGTGCTTCGGCACATGTACCCCGACGCGAGCACTCCGGTCGTTCAGATGAGTCTCAATCGACGTCTTGCGCCCGCCGAGCATCTCGAAGTGGGTCGAGCGCTGCGGACGCTTCGCAGCCAGGGCGTGCTCATCGTCGGAAGCGGCAACATCGTTCACAACCTCCGGGATGCGATCGCGCGGATGCGGGGGCGCGACGCGACTCCTCGCTGGGCCATGGCGTTTGACCAAGACGTCACGAACCAGCTCCGCCAGCACGATCATCGCGCTCTCTCCGCGCAGCTCGTGACCCCCGAAGGACGGCAGGCGCATCCGACGCCCGAGCACTTCCTTCCCCTTCTTGTCTGCGTCGGCGCGTCCGACGCGGCGGACGACATTCGTTTTCCAGTCGAAGGGTTCGACTGGGGCTCGATCTCCATGCGCAGCGTTCTGTTCGGCGACGCCGACCATCCAATTCACACAACCACGAGGAACCCATGACAACGACGACAACGACGACAACGACACAATCGACGCTTTCCACGCCCTCGACCGGGCACTCGCACCTATTGAGGCGACTTGTCGCCACCGACTCCACGGACCTTGGCGCGACCGTCGCGCGCCTGGGTCTCGCACTCGTGATGTTTCCTCACGGCGCCCAAAAGGTCCTTGGCTGGTTCGGTGGCTACGGGCTCGAGGGAACCTACGGCTTCCTCACAGGCCAGCTGGGTATTCCGGGGCCCGCTGCAGCTCTCGCCATCCTTGTCGAGTTCCTCGCGCCGCTTGCCCTTGCGGTCGGCGTCGGCACACGAGCGGCCGCCGCGGGAATCGCGTCCATCATGATGGTCGCGATCGCCGTGGTTCATGCGCCAAACGGATTCTTCATGAACTGGGCGGGAAATGCGCCGGGTGAGGGCTTCGAGTTTCACCTCTTGGCGATCGCGCTTGCGGGCGTTGCGATCATCCGAGGCGGCGGACGATTCTCCCTCGACGCAAGGCTCAACAACGATTGACTTTCCGCGACGGGTCGCGCTTCTTCGACCTGCGTTCATGAAGCTCGAAGATCTCAATCTCCAAGCGCTCCTGTCCTCTTCACCGGAGGACGGGAGCATTCATTTCGCGGGATCGCGAGCGCTCATCCTCGATGCTCTCGCCCTTGGGCTGCTGCGGCGGGAGCTTGTGGACACGCTGGGTTGGGCCGGCGCAAAGGCGGTCCTCAGCCGGTTTGGCTACGCGCACGGATGGCAGACAGCCGCCACCATGAAAGACGCGCTCCCCTGGGAGGAACGCGACGATTGGCGAAAAGCGGGCGCGGAGCTGCACCGAATTCAGGGAATGGTCTCCCCGCGGATCGAGCCTTGGACCGGGCCGGAGCCGGAGCCCTTCGCACACTCGACATGGCAGCACAGCTACGAAGCGGAGCAGCATCTCGCACACCTCGGGACCGCGACGGAACCCGTGTGCTGGACCCTCACCGGATTCGCCTCGGGGTACCTGTCCTACGTGAACGGTACGCGCGTCGACGGAATCGAAGTCGCCTGCCGCGCGTGCGGTGACGAGACGTGCCGCTTTGTCGCCAAACCCCGACCGCAATGGCAAGGCGCAGACCTTAGCGAGATTCAGCTGCGCTACGACCAGGACGGTCTTCATGCGTCGCTTACCTCCGCCGGAAAAGCGCTCCGCGGCCTTCAGCAACAACTCACCGAGCACCGGCTCCTGCTTGGGAGCGACCTCTAGGTGGAAGCACCGCCCGATCTGGTCGCTCACAGCCCTCGAATGCATGAAGTGCTACGCGTCGCCCGTCGCGTAGGCGCTGTCCAAACAACCGTCTTGATCACCGGCGAGAGCGGCGTCGGCAAAGAACGTATCGCGCGTTTGGTACACGAGAGCTCTCCGCGGCCCGTAGACCGCTTCGTTGCCGTCAACTGCGGTGCCCTCGACGACAACCTCTTGGGAAGTGAGCTCTTTGGTCACAACAAGGGCGGGTTCACTGGAGCCGGCGCCGATCGCGAAGGTCTCTTCGAAGCCGCAAACGGCGGCACACTCTTTTTGGACGAAATTGGTGAGGTGACGCCGGCGATGCAGGTGAAGCTCCTCCGGGTTCTTCAGGAAGGGCAATTCCGACGCATGGGTGACACCGCGCTACGGACAACCGACGCGCGGATCGTTGCGGCGACCAACCGCGACCTTGCGGCGGAGGTCGAAGCAGGACGCTTTCGGCGCGACCTTTACTACCGCCTCCGCGTCGTCGAGATCCATGTGCCCCCGCTTCGCGAACGCCCAGGCGACATCCTCGCCATCGCCCGCTACCTCCTCGCGAGCACCGCCGAGCGACTCGATCGAAAGGACCTCCGCGGAATGACCCCCGCGACGGTCAAAGCGCTCATCGCCTATCGATGGCCCGGAAACGTTCGCGAGCTTCAAAACGCCATCGAGCGCGCGGTGGTACTCGCGGAAGGGCCCCACCTCGATCTGCAGGACCTCCCTGCAGAGGTCACCGCCCCACCGCTAGCGTCGCATCAATCGCTCGAGGCCGTCGCACGTCAGCACATCACCGCGGTGCTCGAATCGGTGGGAGGCAATCGAGAGCGCGCGGCGAAACTTCTCGGCATCGCCCCGGCAACGCTCTACCGCCGACTTAAGAAATGGCGTCAGTCTTGAGCGAGCGCAGGTTTAGAAGTGACCTAGTTAAGGTTTCCGTCATCGAGACGCGTCACATCCACCGCCGCATGCACGGTGTGCGCGCCGCCTCCAAGAACGACGCCTTTGATCGGACTGACGTCGCCAAAATCGCGCCCCCAGGCCGTCGTAATGTAGCTCTCGTCCGGCATCTTGTTGTTGGTGGGATCGAGGTCGACAAACCCCGCGCCGGGCGAAAAGACGGCAAGCCAGGCATGCGATGCGTCCGCCCCCTGGAGCTTGGGCTGACCGGGCGGCGGCTCGGTGACGAGGTAGCCGCTAACATAGCGCGCGGCGAGTCCGAGCGATCGCAAACACGCGATGCCAAGGTGCGCGAAGTCCTGGCAAACGCCCTTTCGCTTTTCGAAGACCTCGGTCAGCGGCGTCGCGATCGTCGTTGAACCGGACTGGTACTCGAAGTCCGTGAAGATGCGGTGGCAGAGCTCAAACGCCGCCTCAAGAACGGGGCGCCCCGGCAAAAAGCTCTCTTTCGCGTACGCACGGAGCTCGTCGTTCGGTTTGATGTACGGACTTGGAAAGACGTGCTCAAGCGCCCCGTCGGTGCCGACGGTCGCGGCGGAACGAAGCTGCGCCCGGGCGTCTTCCCAGGGAGGACTCGACGCCGGATCCAGCCGGCGCGCGGGCGCGACCTTCACTTCGCTCGTCGCCGTCACCTCGAGCGATTCGTGCGCCGTATCCAAAAGAAAGTAGTCCGCGTGATTGCCAAAATAGTCCCGGTAGGTCGCCTGACTGCTCGGCGCTGGCTCGATCACCAGCTGGCTCTCCCAGACTTCCTGACCGAGGGTCGCACGCGGCCTGAGCTTCGCGACGCTCTGCCCCACCGAAACAACTCCCTCGTACTGGTAGGTCGTCCGGTGCTCGACCCGCAGTTTCATGGTGTCCCCCCTTCCTCGCTCCGCGAGAGACTGAGCGTCGCAACCGCGTGGGCAAAGTAGCTCGTGGTCAGACTGTTCGAGAGAACGCCCATCTCTTGCGAGGTCTCTTCCAGGAGCCCGCGAAGACCACTTCGAACTCCGTCGTCGCCCATGACCGAAAGCGCGCGAATCTCCGCCAGCCGAAGCCGCGTCAGAGCACGCAGGACGATTCGCGATTCCGGGCTTCGATGGTCGCGCGCGTCGTCGCCGGGGAGCTCCCCGAGGTGCTCGTTGATCGCCGCAAGCTGAAACGCGATAGAGCGCGGGTTGCGCTCGTCACAGATCAAAAGATCGAGAACCGCCGCCGCGTCGAGCGCCCCTCGATAGCGCCGACGGTACGCGCCGGTGCTGTCGAGGAGGTAGAGCATCGCGAGCAAGAGTGGATCCTCGTCCTCGTCGTCCCGCTCCGAAAGAGTCGCCGCGAGCAAGCGCGCGGTTCCGTAGGCCCGCTCAACGCGGCGCCCCATGTCCGCAAAGCGATAACCGGCGCCTCGGGTGAGTCCGTCAAAGCCCATCCCCGAAAACGCCGCGAGGGAGAGCAAGACCGAGTTGAGAAGCTCCAGCGCCTCCCCGAGGGTGATGTCGTCGGAGAGCTCCGGCCCCTCGAAGGTTTCGACGGCGCCCTGGAGAGCGCGAAGGGCGTCATGGGAGATTCGATCGCGAGCCGCAAACGCGAGCCGGCGCGCGTTTCCAAGGACGTTGCGAAGGCTTCGCGGCGTGCTCCTCGAAAGAAGAAAGCGCACAAGCTCCCGCTCGAGCGGCTCGATGTCGTCCGCGTCCGGAGGCTCGAGGTTGGTCTCACTCTCCGTGTGCGCCGCCAGCGCTTTGACGAGCACCGGCAAAACCGCCGCGCCGCCGCTCACGCTGTTGTCGGTGAGGTTGGTCGCCATCACCCGAAGAAGCCGCGCCGTTTCGTCGGCGCGCTCGACGTAGCGCCCGAGCCAAAAAAGGTCGTCCGCAATACGACTCGGAAGATCGCCCCCCGCTCGGGAGATCTCGAGCGGCCCCGCGGACGCTTTGCGCAGCAGACTCATCGGGTTGATCGGGCCGTCCGTAAGAACCCAGCAGTCTTTGCTGGTCGTTCCCGACTGCATCCCCGTTTGGCTGCGACCCGACGCCGAGGGAGCAACGCGAGCCAGGCCGCCGGGCATCACCTGATGGCCGCGGTTCTGTCGCGCGGCGAAGGTTCGCAGTACCACCGGGCGAGGCACGACCGATCCGTTGACCCAGCTCGGCGCGGTCGCGAGGCCGACATCCCGCTGGGCCACGTAACCCCCGGGGTTGGCGCGGATTCGCGCACGAAGTTCCTCGAGACCACTCTTGGAGAGCGTGCCCGCCGCGACTCGATTGCGATCTTCCTGAAAGGTCGGTCCAACCACCATCTCGGAGAGCTGATCGAGGACCAGCTCGCGCGCGGATTCCTCGCCGCACCAATACGTTTCCGCCGACGGAAGACGGAGATCCTCGCCGAGAAGCGCAACGCAGATCGATGGCAGGTACCCAAGAAAGGCGCGGGTCTGGAGGACACCGGTTCCAAGGGCGTTCGACACCGCCACGTTGCCGGCGCGCACAGCCTGGGTAAGCCCCGCGACACCGAGCGCGCTTCGTCCGTTGAGGTCGAGAGGGTCGCAGTCGAGGTCGTTGACGCGGCGAAGAATCACGTCGACGCGTTCGAGGCCGCCAAGGGTCTTGAGAAAGACGCGACTGTCGCGAACCGCGAGGTCCGCGCCTTGAACGAGGGTGAGCCCGAGATAGCTCGCGAGGTAGGCGTGCTCAAAATAGCTCTCCGTGTACGGCCCGGGTGTCAGCACGGCGATGAACGGGTTCTCCCGGGCGTAGCGCGGAAGGCTCCGCAGCGTGCGACGGTACCCGTCAAAGAAGGGCGCCAGGCGCCGCACGCGCTGACTGCGAAACTCACGGCTCAGGAGCTGACTCACCACCAGGCGGTTTTCGAGGGCGTATGCGGTACCTGCGGGCGCCTGTGTCCCATCCGAAAGTACGTAGGGCGCGCCCGAACCATCCCAGGCAACTTCCGCCGCGTGCATGAAGAGCATCGGGCTCGCGTTCGGAAGAAGCTGATGACACGGCCGCGAGAAACCCGGGTTGCCAAACACGAGCTCCGGCGGAAGGAGCCGTTCGGTAAGGACGCGCTGGGGCCCGTAGAGATCGCGCAGGAGCGCATCGAGGAGACGAGCGCGCTGCTCGAGCCCGAGCTCCAGCGCCTCCCAGGTCTTGGTGGAGATCACGAGCGGGATCGGGTCCACGTTCCAGGGACCGTGCGCCATCTGAGGATCGGCGAACTCGTTGTAGGTCACGCCGTTGCGGCGAATGTGATCCTGCGCCTGGGAGTGACGGGCGGCGAGTTCCTCGGGGCTGATGGTCGCCAAGAACGCCTCGACCTGTTCCCAGCCCTCGCGCGTCGGACCGGTGGCGCCGGCCCGCATCAAATCGAAACCACCTTCCGGATCGTACGAAAGCCGGGCGCCAGGAGCCGCCGCGCTACGCGAAGTCGTATTCACCAGGGGTACCTACCCCATTCGGCGCCGCATCGTCATCCGGGATTCCCGGGCCGGCTCTCTTCGATCGCTCTCGGGGCGCGGACGCGCGGACGCAGGCTCCCGCCGAAGATCGAGGGTCACGGGAAACTCCGGATCGACCTCGACCTCCGGAAGGTGAAGCTCGCCGGGCGTATGACCGAAGGGAATCAAGCGCGCCCGCCGCCGAGCGCCGGCTTCTTCGGCGTTGACCGGAAGGCGATCGTAGGAACGACCGTCGGGATGCGAGACGAAGTAGGTGCAGCCCCCGAGCGATCGCTGCCGGTGGCCATCGACAACTTCAATGCGAAGCGGACCGTGCACCCCGATCGTCGGATGCAGACAGCGCGGCGGCTGCCACGCGCGAAAGCGAATGCCGGCCACGCGTTCTCCATGGGTGCCCGTCGAGGTCAGCGGTGCGGCGCGCCCGTTGACGAGGACGCCGTGGCGGCCTTCCACCGCGCCGCGAACCTTCACCTGCAAGCGTTCGAGACTCGCGTCGACGTAGCGCGCGGTGCCGCCGATCGCGCCTTCCTCACCGAGGACATGCCAAGGTTCGAGCGCCGTTCGAACTTCGAGCTCGATGCCCCCCGCATCGACTGTTCCCACGAGCGGAAAGCGAAACTCGATGTGCGGCGCATACCACTGGTTCTTCAGCGGGTAGCCCGCGTGCTGAAGATCTTCGAGGACCTCCGTGAAGTCCTGGGTCACGAAGTGGGGGAGCATGAACTGATCGTGAAGGCGCGTTCCCCACCGAGAGCGCCGCGAGCGATAGGGCTCCCGCCAAAACCACGCGACCAGCGAGCGAAGAAGAAGCGCCTGCGTGAGACTCATCTCCGCGTGAGGCGGCATCTCGAAGTTACGCAGCTCGAGGATCCCCTTCCGGCCCATGGGTCCGTCCGGCGAGTAGAGCTTGTCGATGCAAAACTCGGCGCGGTGGGTGTTGCCCGTCACGTCGGTCAGCAGGTTTCGAAAGATGCGATCGACGAGCCAGGGCGGCGCGTTTGCGTCCTTTCGCTCGAGCTCGTCGAAGGCGATCTCCAGCTCGTGGACCGCCTCGTGGCGCGCTTCGTCGACGCGGGGCGCCTGACTCGTCGGCCCGATGAAAAGACCGCTGAAGAGATACGAGAGCGAAGGATGATCGAGCCAGTAGCCCACCATGCTCTTGAGCACATCCGGCGTGCGAAGCAGCGGACTGTCCGCCGGGGTCGCCGAGCCAAGGGTGATGTGGTTGCCGCCGCCGGTGCCGACGTGGCGCCCGTCGAGAAGGAACTTATCGCTCCCGAGACGGCTCTCGCGCGCCATTTGATAGAGCGCACGCGTCCGTTCGGAAAGCTGCTCCCAGCTCGAGGAGGGATGAATGTTCACTTCGATGACGCCCGGGTCTGGCGTGACCGAAAAC
The DNA here is from genome assembly GCA_039186435.1 of Myxococcota bacterium. Classification (GTDB taxonomy): domain Bacteria; phylum Myxococcota_A; class Polyangia; order Polyangiales; family Houyiibacteriaceae; genus JALVDI01. The sequence goes on from JBCDAA010000050.1 coordinate 22,934, forward strand.
GACTCGATCTGCGGATCGCTCGGCGGCTTGTACCCCTCAATGCGAATCGGCTGCTTCATCTCTCTGGCGACGCCTTCGAGCGCGTGCGTGAGCTCCACGTACGCTGCCGCATCGATGAGGGGCGGCATGAAGACGTGGAGCATGCCCTCGCGAATCTCGAGGCAGAGCGCGGTGCGGAGCGTACCTGCCGCCGACTGAAACCGCTCCGGGGGAGGAGGCGGCCTCACCCCCGGTCCCAGCGGACGTTCTTGGCCGAACGCGTGAACCTGCCGCGGCTCCGGAAGGGGCGCGAACTCTCCCCAAGGGTCGAGCTCACCGACGAACTCGCGGTCCATCTCGCTCACCCAGGGCAGCGAATCGAGAGGCAAACGAAAGCCCATCGGTGATGCGCCCGGCGTGAGAAAAAGCCGATCGCGACGAAGGTAAAAGTCTCCCGTCTCCCACTTCACCTCCGCGTTCCAGCCGGCCCGGTTCGCCCGCAGCGGAAGCGCATAGCCCACCAGATGACCAAGGCCTCGCTCGAAGACCTTGGCGAGGGTCTCTCGCTCTGCTTCCCAGTCGAGACGGTTGTCGGTCGGCGTGAGGTTCATCGGCAAACGCCGCTCACGCCAGAGGTGATAGAACGTGTCTTCGTAGCCGGGGGTGAGGAAGTCGCTCCGCAGCTTCAGCGCTTCGCAAAGGAGCTCCCCAAAACGCTTGAGGCGCGCGTCGTCTGGCCCGGCGGACCCAGGCTTCGCAACGAGCGCATCGTCGTTCCAAATCGCGCGACCGTCCTTTCGGAAGTAGCAGGTGAGCGCCCAGCGGGGCAGCGCTTCACCCGGGTACCATTTTCCTTGGCCGAAGTGCCGAAGGCCTCCTTTGCCGAAGTGCTTCACCATGCGCTCGAAGAGGTCTTCCGCGCGTTCCTTTTTGTGCGTGCCCAGCGCGGCCGTATTCCACTCGGGGGCGTCGTAGTCATCGATGGAGACGAACGTAGGCTCGCCGCCCATCCAGAGGCGCACGTCTTCGTCACGAAGCTCTTCGTCGAGACGTCGGCCGAGGCGATCGATCGCCGCCCACTCCGAGGGCTCGTAGGGACGCGTCACGCGGGGCGTCTCGACAATCCGTCGAACGCTCATCTCGTGGGTGAACTCCACCTCGCACTCGTCGAGGGCACCCGTCACCGGCGCCGCCGCTCCTGGAACCGGCGTGCACGCGAGCGGAATGTGCCCCTCCGCCGCGAGCATGCCCGAAGTCGGGTCGAAACCGATCCACCCTGCCCCCGGGAGATACGCCTCTGCCCAGGCGTGAAGATCCGTGAAGTCCGAGGTCGGTCCGCTCGGTCCCTCCAGCGGCTTCACGTCGTGCACCAGCTGAATCAGGTAGCCGGAGACGAAACGCGCCGCGATGCCGAAGTGACGGAGGAGCTGCACGAGAAGCCACCCCGAATCGCGACAGGAACCTCGGCCAAGCGCGAGCGTTTCCGCGGGCGTCTGCACGCCGGGCTCCATGCGCACGACGTACTCGACACGCTTTTGAATCGCCTGGTTCACCTCGACGAGCCAGTCGATCGTGCGCACGCCATCCTTCGGCGCAAGGGTCTTCACCAGAGACGCGAACTCCGCGCCCCACTCCGCCTTGCGAAGAAAGGGACGAAGCGCTGCCGCCGAATCTTCCGCGTAGCGCACCGGCGTTTCGGCCGAATCTGCCTCGATGAAAAAGTCGAAGGGGTTCAGGGGCTCGAGGTCGACCACCAGCTCGACGTCCACGCGAAAGTGGTCCGTCTTTTCCGGAAAGACGAGACGCGCGAGTCGATTGCCAAGCGGATCCTGCTGCCAATGCACGAAGTGATCGCCCGGCGAGACGTCCATCGTGTAGCGGAGAGGAACCGTCAGCGAATGCGACGCGGGCCGAAGGCGCACCTGCTGGGGACCCAGGTGTACCAGGCGGTCATAACGGTAGTCGGTGATGTGACGAAGAGCGACGCGAATGGACATGCGGATTCCTGGAAGGGGGCAGCGTCGGTGTTATCCACCGGTTCGAGCGAGAGCGCATTGGGATTCCTCGCGCGATTCTTCGCGAAGCAGAGATTGCCCCGCACCTTCGCTCCGAACGCCCTCGATCCTGCAGGATCCCTTGTTTCGACTTGGTTTCCGCGCCGTTTCCCGCCCGAAAATGTCACCAAGAGCTTGCATGGGAGCCCGCGGCGGCTCTTGGGGGAAGCCCCGCCCGCATGATACCGCTGGTTTCCGTCGTGAAAGAGTCCCAACGCAAGTCGAGCGTCCTCGCGCTGGACACCTACGACGAGCTCCTCGACCCGAGCGGTGAGCCTCGCCCGCAGGCCGCGATGCTCGTCGAGCGCCTTCAGGAGTTCGACGCCCAAGCCCTCTTCGCGCATCAGCAGGCCGCGGCGTCTCGACTGCGCGACATGGGCATCACCTTTTACGTCTATGGCGACGACGCGGGAAAGGAGAAGGTCTGGCCCTTCGACGTCATCCCGCGCATCTTCGCCACCGACGAGTGGAGCCGAATCGAAGCCGGACTCGCGCAACGCGTGCAGGCCCTCAACCTCTTTCTCGCTGACCTCTACGGGCCCCAGAAGATCCTCGACGACGAGATCGTTCCCCGGGACCTCATCTACAAACAGAAGGGCTACCTCGAGGCGTGCCGCGGCTTCGTTCCGCGCCGGGGCGTCTTCTGTCACATCAGCGGCACCGATCTCGTACGCGGCGCCGACGGAACCATCTACGTGCTCGAGGACAACGTTCGCGTCCCGAGCGGCGTGAGCTACGTCCTCGAAAACCGCGCGGTCATGAAGCGCACCTTTCCCGAGGTCTTCGAGGGCCTCCAGGTGCGCCCCGTCGAGGACTACCCCGAGCGCTTGCTGCAAATGCTCCTCGAGGTTGCGCCCGAGGGCGTCGACGACCCGCGCGCCGTTGTCCTGACGCCGGGGAGCTACAACTCCGCGTACTTTGAGCATTCCTTTCTCGCGCAGCAGATGGGCGTCGAGCTCGTGCAAGGGAGCGACCTCGTCGTTCACGAAGGTCGCGTTCGCATGCGCACCACGCGAGGCCTCGAGCGCGTCGACGTCATCTACCGGCGCATCGACGACGACTTCCTGGATCCGAAGGTCTTTCGCGAGGACTCCCTTCTCGGTGTGCCGGGCATCATGGACGTGTATCGCGAGGGGCGCGTGTCGATCGTCAACGCCCCGGGCACCGGCGTCGCGGACGACAAGGCGGTGTACGCGTACCTTCCGAAGATCATTCGCTACTACCTCAGCGAAGAGCCGATTCTTCCGAACGTACCGACCTATCTCTGCCGTAACGACTCGGACCTCCGCTACGTCCTCGAGAACCTCGAAACGCTCGTGGTCAAACCCACCAACGCGTCCGGCGGCTATGGAATCGTCATCGGCCCTAAGGCGAGCAAAGCCGAAATCGACGCGTGCCGCGAACGCGTGCGCGCCGACCCGAAGAGCTACATCGCCCAGCCGGTGATTCAGCTCTCCACCGTCCCGACTGTCACCGAAGCCGGCTGGGATCCGCGCCACGTCGACCTTCGGCCCTTCGTGCTCTGCGGCAAGGACGTCTACGTGCTTCCCGGCGGCCTTACCCGCGTGGCCCTCAAGAAGGGCTCGCTCGTCGTCAACAGCTCGCAGGGCGGCGGCAGCAAGGACACCTGGGTCCTCGGTGACTCGGATCGAGGTGCGCCATGATGCTCAGCCGCGTTGCGGAATCGATGTACTGGCTCAGCCGCTACCTCGAACGCGCCGAAAACGTTGCGCGCTTCGTCGACGTTCACGACGCCCTCACGATGGGCGGCGGCAACGTCGTCAACCGCTGGGAGCCCCTCGTCGCGACCACCGGAGACCAGGCGCATTTCGACGAGCGCTACGGCGCGGCCACCCGCGCCAACGTCATCCGTTTTCTAGCCTTCGATCGCGAATACCCGAACTCGATCGTGAGCTGCCTCGAGCGGGCCCGGGAAAACGGTCGCACCATTCGCGACCGCCTTTCCCTCGCAAGCTGGGAAGAACTCAACAAGCTCTACCTCTTCGTGAGCAACGCTGCCGAGACCGGCCTCAAGGGCGCGGCGGCGCGGAGCTTTTTCGATCAGGTCAAGCTCCACAGCCATCTCCTCACCGGGATCTTCGACAACACCCTCTCCCACGGCGAGCTCTGGCATTTCGCGCGCCTGGGGCGCTTTCTCGAACGCGCCGACAAGACCTCGCGCATCCTCGACGTGAAATACTTCATCCTGCTCCCGAGCAGTCGCGCGGTCGGCACCCCTCTCGACATCATTCAGTGGTCGGCGCTCCTGCAGTCGACCGACTGCGCCATCGAGTACCGACGGACCCACGGGCGCATCTCGCCGGACCGGGTCGTTGGCTTTCTCATGTTGAACGGCCGCTTTCCTCGATCGGTGCGCCACTGCATCGCGAGCGCGGAAAAGAGCCTTCACGCGATCACGGGCTGCCCCCTCGGCACCTTCAGCAACGAAGCGGAAAAGCGGCTTGGCCGCCTTCGCTCCGAACTCGACTTTTCGACCACCGACGACATTCTGATCGGCGGCCTTCACGAGTACGTCGACGAGCTGCAGGGAAAGGTGAACGAGGTTGGACGCGCGGTGGGCGAAGCGTTCTTTCGCGCGGAGATTTCGAAGGCCAGCGGCCCCTACGCGTCGCCGGCAGACGCCTAGGTTGCGCGCTTAGGGATCCAGCAACGCAGCGCGCACGTCGGGAAGGCGACTCCGTCCCACTGGAAGCGAGTCTCCATCCGCGAGAACCACGGCCCACCCGTGGGGGCGTCGCTCGAGGGCGACAACCGCAGTGCGTCGAACGATGTGCTGTCGATGAACTCGCAAGAACCCCGGAGGCAGCCGACGCGACCAGTCTTTGAGCGTCAGATCCGAGAGGTGGGCGGGGCCTTCGTCCACGTAGACCTCGCTGTAGTCGCCGTCCGATCGAACCCGAACGATCGTGGAGAGCGGAACAAAGCGCCACCCCTCCCGCGAGCGAAGCGAAACAACGTCCGTGCCGCGCAGCGCTTCGCCCGGCGAAGTCTCGGTGCGCATGAGCGCCTTGGCCAGTCGGTCCGCCGCGACGGGTTTGAGCAAGTAGTCGAGTGCGTTGACCTCGAACGCGCGGACGGCGTGCTCCGCATACGCGGTGACAAAGATGACGTCGCTGACGATCGCCACCTCGTCGAAGATCTCGAAAGCCGTTTGCTGGCCGAGCTGAATGTCGAGAAACACGAGGTCCGGCGCGAGCGTGCGGTATCGGTCCACGGCGGCCGGCACCGAGCCCGCTTCCCCAACGATGTGCACCTCCGGGTGATCCGCCAGGAGCTGCCGAAGGCGACGTCGGGCCGGCGCCTCGTCGTCGACAAGGAGCGTTCGTTTCATCCGATCCGTACCTCGGCGTGAATCCAACCCTGCGCGTGTGTGAGTTCAAATCGACTTCGGCCCGGCGCAAACGCCGCGAGCCGCTTGCGCACACTTTCGAGGCCGTGCCCCTCGTTTCGATCCGGCGCGAGTTCCCCCGGGTGAGAGACTCGAATCTGTAGTACCTCCCCCTGCAGCGTCGCACAGACCTGCACCTCGAGCGTCGCGTCCGCGTGCATGCCGTGCCGAATCGCGTTTTCGAGAAGGGGCTGAAGCAGCAGCGGCGGCAGCGCCTCGTCGAGGACGTCCGATGAAACGTCAAAGGAGACCTGCAGCCGCTCCTCAAAGCGCGCTTTTTCGACCGCGAGGTAGAGTTTGAGACGGGCGAGCTCTTCCTCGAACGTTCCTTGCTCGCCGCTGTCCAACGTCGATCGCAGTAGCCCTGCCAGATCGCTCAGCATCTGTTGGGCGCGCTTTGGATTCTCGCCGATCGCGGCGGCGACCGAATTCATCGCGTTGAAGAGAAAATGCGGCTGAAGCTGATAGCGAAGCGCACGGAGAGAGGCCTCCTTCGCCTGCGCTTCCGCGACGACCGCCGCGAGTCGCTCCTCTTCGGTCCGCGTCAGCTGCCGCAAAAGAACCGCGAGCACCACCCAAAGGAGGACGACGATCGCGATGAAGGTCGCCGTCGTCCACGCGGCGCGCGCGTCGTAGAACTCTCCGCTCAGCCACCACTGGAGCAGTGCGACGGTGCCAAACCAGAGCGCGGTGATCGCCACCCATCCGGCGACGTAGCGGCTGAGCCCGTCGGTGTGGCGCCCTATCCAGGCCGCAACGCTGGTTACGACAATTCCGGGGAACGCCCAGAGCACCGTCCCAAGAACCACCGACGTCCACGGCCAATCTTTGAGCATCGCCAGCGACGCGCCCGCAAACCCGACCAGCGCGATCCAAAACACCGCGTGGCCGATCAAGAACCGGCGAAGAGAGGGGGAGCGAAACGGCATCAGTCCTGTGAAACCACCAACATCGCGTCAGCCATCATCGGCCGGATACACGCCTCCGCCAACCAGCGACAAACTCGGCGTCACGCCAGCGGTTCGTCCGTCGGCGCCGAGAGAGATGCCGAGCCAGAACGACCGAGGGATGCCCGCCTCTTCACGAAGCGGAAGACCTCGCGCGCGAACCTCCTCGAGAACACCAGGGGCGAGCGCTCCCGGCCGAATGAACTCTTGAAACGGGGAGTCTCCGTCGAGAATGGGCGTGTCGACCATCTCCGCCGCATCGAGCCCCAGGTCGAGGATGCCGTGAAGATGCGAGACCATGGCGTAATGGGGGTTTCCAATCGTGGTCGCGACCAGACGCACCGCTCCGTCGCGAGAGACGATCGCCGGGTTGAGGATCATGGGAAGCGGCTCGCCTGGGCCGGCAAGGTAGACTGCGCCACGCTGGAACGCCGCTGAATCGGGAATACTCACCCCACCCACGTTGATGCCCGTCGTTCCGAAGCGCGAGGTGTTGATCGTGTGGGTCATGGCGACGTAGTTCCCCTCCGCATCGACCACGACGATCCCGTCGGAGTGCGATCGCGCCTCGAACTCCTCATACGCATCGGACCACTCCGTAAGCACACGATCGAACCGGCCCGACTCCACGTGGCCGACGACCGCCTCCGCCTGTGCGCGCGTGAGCCGAGCGTCGAACGACGCCTCAACACCTTCGAGACGATCGGTGAAGAACGTCGGCGACTCCGGCAAGAGTTGTGGCAGGTACACCATCCAAAGACCGAGCTGCTGCGAGCGGAGAAGCCAATAGAGTGCGTCCGAGGACTCGAGGTAGCTGCCCCGACCGCGCACATCCGCGGCCTCCGCAACCAGTAGCGACTCCGCGAGAGCAACGCCGCCGACGTCCGGCGCGCCAAGGGTGCAGATCCGGTTGTCGTGGTAGGCAAAGCAGAGCGGATCGGCCCAGACCGCTTCGTAGTCCGCAAGATCGGATGCGGCGAGAGCTCCCCCCTCGGCTTGGACCTGCGCGACAAAGCGTTCCGCCCACTCGCCGGTGTACATGTAGCTCGCGCCCTGGTTCGCGACTGCTCGCAGGGTCGCGGCGAGGGCAGGCTGACGAAAGCGCTCGCCGCTTCGCGGGAGGACGCCATCGACGAGGAACACGTCGCGCGTTTCCGGAAGCCGCGAAAGCACGTCTTCGCGCTGACGAATCACCGTCGCAACGGTCGAACTAAGAACGATGCCTTCCTCCGCGTCTCGAATCGCGGGCGCAAAGAGACGCGAAAAGGGAACGCGGCCAAAGCGCGCGTGGGCCGCCTCAACCCCCGCCATGAACCCGGGCACCAGCGCTGTTCGCCCGCTCGGCGTTCCGGTCTCGGGAATGGTGAGCGCATCCGTCTCCGCCGCAGGAACCCGGTAGCCCGCGTGAAGCGCGTGGGTCGCGCCCGTTTCGCCGTCGACGTACACGAGCCCAAGTATCCCGGCGAAGCTATTCCACGACCCTGCGCTGTGAACGATTTGATCGAGCGCGATCGTGAGGGCGGCGTCCATCGCGTTGCCTCCTTCCGCGAGAACCGCGTGACCAGCGGCCGCTGATTCCGCGCTGCTCGTCACAACGATGAGCGGCGAGGGGGGCGGTCCGGCATCGGGTGGCTGAAGCGTATCGGGGAGGTCTTCGATGCCTGCATCGG
>JBCDAA010000051.1:0-30649 GCA_039186435.1 Myxococcota bacterium
CGCCAGTTGAGGGTCACCGGCATGCTGTCGGCGCCGCCGGTCTGAATGATCTCCGCGCGGCCGACGTACTGTCCGATTTTGACGACGTGCCCCACCCCGGCCGGATCCTGAAGCATCGCCCGCGGCTGGGCGACGCCACTGATGATCGCGATGAGACGCATTTCGTCGATCGTGACATTCGGCATGACGACGTCGCGCTGCACCGCGTTCGACGCGCGCTGACGAAACATCGACGCAAACCCGCGGAAGGGATCCCGATTGCCGACGTCAGCCTCCACAAAATCGTCGTCCGCGTAGCTGAGCGTCGGCTCGCCCGCGTCGGGTTCCTCGGTGGGTTCCTCCATCTCGACCGGAACCGGCGCTTGCGGGGTCTGCGGCGTGTTGAAGTTCGCCGCTTGGTTCGGGGTGCCGACGACCACCGGATCCTCACACCCGGCGAGCGCCATCAACACAAGAAGGCTGCAATACTTCTTCATCACTGCGCCCCCGGGGCCATCGCGGCGTTGGGATCCGGCTCTTCCGGTCGTCGGTAGGTCGTCGCTAGCGCCGTCACGCTCAAGATGACCTCTTCGGCGTCGTTGATCGTCGGATCCGCCAGCTGGATATTCTCCATGCTGATCGCGCGCTCCAGCCGGCTGACGTTGTAGAAGAACTTCGAGAGCTGATGGAACTTCCCGGAGACCGTGATGGCGACGGGAATTCGAATGTAGAGCTGCTCGGCTTCCTCCGGTCGCGGTTCAACCCGCTTCATCTCGAGGCCGCTAAGCTCCGACACGCGGTTGAGGTCCTGAAGGAAGGCCGGAATCTCCGCCTCCGCGGGAAGGATGCGCTTGTTCCGACGATCGAGACCCTCGCGTGCCGCAAGCTCCTGGGTGAGCCGCAGGTATTCCTGCTGGCGCTGCTCCGCGTCGGCGAGCTCCTGCTGAAGCGTCTGATGCCTCGCTTCGGCGGTCTCGATGTTCTCCGAGAGCTCCATGTGAAAGATGAAGAAGTAGAGCGCCCCGACGAGCCCGAGAATGAAGACCATGATGAAGATCTTCGCCGCGAGCGGGTACGAGTCGAACGATGTCGTTTTGCCGGCCATCAGTAAATCACCTGGCAAGTGAGCTCGAAGCCGATGAGCTCGAGATCGGTTTGGTTGTCGCGCGCCGCCTCCGTGCGCTGCAACATCACATCGTCGAAGAGCTCGGAGAGCGCGAGGCGACGAAGAAACTCAGCGACGTCCTCGTTGCTGCGGCCGAGACCGCGCATGCGGCAGGCTCGCCCCTCTTCTTCGAAGTGAGTGATCCAAAGACGGCGAACGTCCCAGCTGCGGTTGAAGTTCGCGTAGGGATTGTCGCGGCGAAGCTGTTCGAGCTGCTGCGCGTCGATGGTCGGACCCACATCATCGCAGTTGGGCCGGTCGGGCGGACACACGCTGAGGATCCGCGAGAGCTCCATCATCGCGCGAACGGGACCGGTGCGCGCCTTGTTGAGTTCGCCCACCACCTGCTCCAAGGAGTGGCTCGCTTCAAGCTGGCTCTGGACCTCTTCGAGTCGCGCGCTCTTTGTGCGCAGCGCTTGAATCTGGGTGTCGAGCGCGTTGTTGGCGGAGAGCTGCTCCTGAAGGGTGCCGTCGTAGCTGAAGTAGATGACAGCGAGAATGGCTCCCCAGACCACGACCCCCACCATGTAGATGGCGGCCCAAACCTGGCTGCTCCCCGACGGTCCCGCCGCACGAACAGCCCGCTTGGCTTGCGGGAGTAGGTTAATCCGAATCATGAGCTCTTGCGCTCCTTCTCCTTGCGGAGAGCGAGACCCATCGCGACGACGGCTTGCGCGGTCCGGCCCTGTAGCACCATCGGATCCAGTTTCGCATCCGGCTGTGCGACGCGCAGGGGATCGAGAAGATCGACAGGAACGCGTGCCCGCTCGTGAACGGAGTCGAGCAGCGCTCGGACGTTCGCGGTGCCGCCGGAAACGAAGATGCGACTCAGGTCGCGATCCCCGCTCGTCGCCAGGTAGAAGTCGAGGGAGCGTTGAATCTCACCAGCCAGCTGCTCCACGGTCTGGTTGATGATCGCAGGCACCTCGCGGGGGACGATGCCTCGACCGTCACCCCCGCATTTGTACGCCTCGGCCTCTTCCCGGCTGATGGAAAGCTGCCGCTGAATCTCTTCGGTGATGGTGTTGCCGCCGTTGGCGATGTCGCGGGTAAACGCCGTCGTGCCATCCGCGAGGATGTTGACGGTCGTGAGCGATGCACCGACGTGGATCAAGACGACCGTCTCGTGCGGCTCCGGCGACCCGTAGCCCGTCTCGAGGACGTTCTGCACGGTGAACGCATCCAGATCGACGACCTTGGGCTGCAGCCTCGCCTCGAGCGCCAGGTTGGTGAGGTCGCTGACCTCCTCCTTTTTGGCCGCCACGAGGAGCACATCCATCTGGCCTTCGTCATCTCGGCGGTGAAGGACCTCGTAGTCGATGGTCACCTCCGCCAGATCGAAGGGAATGTGCTGTTCCGCTTCCCAGTGGATCTGTTCGTTGAGTTCCGCGGCGGTCATCAAGGGCATCGCGATCTTTTTGATGATCACGCTGTGCCCACTGGCGCGCATCGCAATATTGCGACGCTTGGACTTGTGAAAGAGCTTATCTAGCCCTTCCACCACCGCACCGGAGTTGATGATATGCCCATCCACGATGGTTTCCGCCGGTAGCGGGTGGAAACCGAAACGAACGAGCTTGCGAGAGCCGCGGCTCTCTTTGATTTCACAGACCTTGATGGAGGTCGACCCGATGTCGACTCCCACGAGGTTCTTGCCTTCGGACGCCATCGACGCGCATTACTCCTCCTCGCCAAAGACCTTGACTCGGTCGGCGAGGCTGAGACCCAGAGCCTCGAGAATTTTCCGCTTTGTACTCATGCGGCACCCGAAACCCTTTTCGATTCGGGCGATCGTCAACGCCGAGAGATTTGCACGTCGGGCAAGCTCTGCCTGGGAGAGACACTGCTCTTCACGGAACTTCTTAAGATGGTTGGCTCGCTTGCGAGCTTTTCCGTTCTTCTTGGCACCGTTCTTGGCGGCCGGCTTCGCGACCGACTTATCCACGGGCTTATCCACAGGTTCTTCCACATCTCGCTCGCGCGAAACGGAAGGCGACGCTTCAACAGGGACTCCCTGCGAGACCGCCTCGGAAACCTTTCCCTCGTGGTTCATCAGATGCTCAAAGATGGCTCGTAAACGGTGCCAACGGACCTTCGAAACCGTATGGCGCGAACCTAGGAGCGTCAAGCAATTCTGGGTAAATTTGCGCTAATTTATGTGTAATTGAAGTGTATTTTTAGTCATGTTTAGGCCCCAACGCAGAACTTCCCCGCGGCTGGGAACGATCGGGAGACGACTTCGGAACGAAGCCTTCCATCCCATGAAGTGAGTGCTCTCTGAGAGCCCTCCCCACGTGCATACCTCTCGGTTGTCAACGAACGACCGGGACCAATCAAGATGGTGTCAGCTCGCGCGCACAGAATCAAAAAAGTGCACAGCGCTTGCGCGTCGACGTCCTTCGCCGAATCCTCCCTCGCCGTGCGCGTCACACTCGTCGCTTGTTTCCTTGCAGGGATTTGCCTCGGCACCCTGCCCGCTCTCGCAGAACGAGAGCACACGGTCCGTTCGGGGCAGTCCCTCAGCCGAATCGCGCGGCGCTACCGAGTGACGGTCCAAGATCTGGCGGCAGCCAACCAGCTTCGCGTCACCTCGGAGCTTCGCGAAGGCCAGCGTTTGCGCATCCCTGACCGGGGCGTCCACTACGTCCGCTCCGGGGAAACGCTGAGCCGCATCGCCCAACGTCGAAACACGTCGGTTCGTGCCCTCGCCCGGGCAAATCGGCTTCGTCCGGACGCGCGCTTGCGGCTGGGTCAGCGCCTTGTCCTCCCCGGTCATGACAGCATTGAAGAGCGTGATCGCGCCGAAGCGCGCTGGGGTCGTCCGCGCCACCCGGGCATCGTCACGTTCTTCCGCGTGGCGATGCGTGAACGTTTGCGCGTTCGTTTGATCAACTCGAGCGGTGCCGTTCGACGGGGACCTCGACGGCGCCTCGCGCACTTGATGCGGCACCGACGCACCAACCGTCAGTCGCTTCCAAACCGACGACTTGTGCGGGTTTTGACGCAGATTTCGGACCATTTTGGCGGTCGCACCCTCAACATCCTAAGCGGCTATCGTCCGGCCGGCGGCCAAACCAACGAGGGGAGCCGCCACGTCAGCGGGGAGGCCGTCGACCTGCGCGTCCAAGGGGTGTCGAACCGCATCCTGCGAGACTACGCGCGCACCTTGGATCGTGTCGGTGTCGGGTATTACCCCAACAGCACGTTTGTTCATGTCGACGTGCGCGATCGCAAAGCCTACTGGGTGGACCGCTCCGGTCGCGGCGAATCGGCGGACTACGTGAGGGACCGCGCGGCGCGTGAGCAGGTCGACCCCGGCGAGTCGGACGCGCCGTCCGACGCTTCGGGCTCCGAAACATCCGATTCGAATTGACCGCGGATTGACCGTGGGCGACCGCTCAGCGGTCCATGCAGGGCTCTGTCCGGGACGATTCTTCTTCGCAGACGTTGTCGACGCACGCGAAGACCAGGCCGCAGGGCGCGCCCGCAGGCCGACAGTCCACGTCTTCGCTGCAGGAGCGCCCCGAGGGACGGTCGGGCTCACTCACATCCCGGGGACATCCCGCGAGGGCGACTCCGAAACCCACCGCGAGAAGGCAGCCGCGCCATCCACGTCGAACTCTCGCTCTCGTCTTTCCGTCCACGAACCTCTTCACAATATGTCGTGCTCCTTGAGGCGTCGATAGAACGTTCGCCGCGGGATGCCAAGGGCCCGCGCCGCCTTGGCCCGGTTCCAGTTGTGCTCCTCCAGGGCGGCGAGAATGCGCTGCTTTTCCGTTTCCTTGAAATCCTCGAAGGTCTGCGAGGGGGGCGGCCCCGTCGGCGGCTCGGGAGCGGTCACGATCAGATCGTTCGCGGCGACGTCGTCCCCCAGGGCGAGGTCACTTTCGCCGATGACGTCCCCTTCGACCATGACGCAGGCGTTCATCAAGATGTGCTCCAGCTGCCGGACATTCCCCGGGAGGGTGCTGCGCGAGAGCCGCTGAAGCGCCTCGCGGGAAATCCGCTTGCGAGGTCGTTTGTCCTGCTTGGCGATGCGCTCCAAGAAGAAGTCGCAGAGGAGGGGAAGATCCCCAACCCGGTCGCGCAGGGGCGGAAGACGAATCTCCACGACGTTGAGCCGGTAGTAGAGATCCTCCCGAAACTCCCCCTTCGCCACGAGGTCGCGAAGGAGCTTGTTGGACGCCGCGACGATGCGAACGTCGACGACCTCCTCCTCCTCGCCGCCGATGGGACGAACGTGCCCATCCTGAAGGACGCGCAGGAGGTCGACCTGCATCTTGCCCGGCATGTCCCCGACCTCGTCGAGAAAGAGCGTGCCGCCCGACGCCCGCACCAGCACCCCTTTTCGGTCGCGGTCGGCCCCCGTGAAGGCTCCCTTCACATGTCCAAAGAGCTCGCTCTCGAGCAGCGCTTCCGGAATCGCCGCGCAGTTAAGCGCGACAAAGGGCTTCTTGGCCCGCGGGCCCCCGTAGTGAATCGCACGGGAGACGAGCTCTTTGCCGGTGCCGCTTTCCCCTTGAATGACCACCGGCACGTCCGCGTCGCGCACTCGCTCGATCACGGCGAAGACACGCCGCATGGCGTCGCTCCGCCCGATGATGCCGCCGTGGCTGAAGCGCGTACGCAGCTCGCTTCTCGTGCGATCCAAATCGCGGCGCGTTTCCTCAAGCTGCTCGGTGCGCGCCACCAGGACCCGCTCGACCTCGGCGTTCGCCTTTTCAAGCTCGGTATTCGCCTGTTCCAGCTGCCGTCCCCGGGCTTCGAGTTCGGCGAGCAGACGCGCGTTCTCGAGCGCGATGGCGGTCTGGTCCGCGAACGCCAGCAGCAAATCGAGGTCGTCTTCCGCAAAGCGACCGCGCCGCATCCGGTGCTCGAGGTAGATCACCCCCATCGTGCCCTGCGGACCGCGAATCGGAAGGCACGCCACGGACTTGAGCATGAGCTTGTGCACCGAGAGGTACTCGTTCACGCGCGCGTCGCCCTGCGCGTCGACCGTCAAGAGTGGCTTGCCGTCGATCAGGACGGCCTCCGCGATGGACCGCGAGAAGGCTACCGAGGGATCGTCGGGCTGGGTGCCTCGAACGAGACGTGGCTCGAGGTCTCCCTCGTCGTTCGGCAGCAGGACAAACCCGCGCTCCGCCTGCGAGAGTTCCACCGCAGAGTCGGTAATGCGCTCGAGCAACCGGTCGAGGTCGCGCTCGCTCGCGAGCCGCTTAAGGATCTCGAGGAGGCGATACACCTGCCCTGCGACTGGTTCCGGCTCCGGGCGTGCCGCACTGAACCGGTCCGTGCTCGCACTCGCGCGCAGACGCACACGTCGCCGGATGGGATCTCGCCAAAACGCTTCCCGGGCCTCTCGCGGGAGCGTGACGACGATGGACTCCAGCACCTCCATCGCAGACTGATCGTGACGCCGCGCGGCAAAGTCGCTTCCGCGGGTGGAGTGAAACTCCGCGAGCAGCGCTAGCGTGCGCCACTCGATGTCCGCGTTTCCTTCGCGGCGAGCAACCTCCACAACGTCTTCCGCGTCCTGAATCGCTCCGTCCAGGTCGCCCGTCACCGCTCTGCCCCGCGCGAGCATCATGCGAAGCTCGAGCCGCAGGTCCGCGAGGTCATGGGTGTCGATGAGCGAGCGCGCATCGGCAAGGCGGCCGACCGCCGCGGAACCATCCGCCGGGCCGTCACGTTCGAGAAGCGCTTCCGCGCCAGAGAGAAGTCCACGAACGCGAAGACGCGGTCGTTCCGCGCTTCGAGCGATCGCGTCGTCAAAGCGAAGCAGTCCGGTCTCGACCTCTCCGCGCGCCACCGCAACGCGACCTTGCGCAAGACTGAGCAGCGCTGCCGCCTCTTCGTCGTTTCCCTCGTCAGTCGCCTCGGCGGCTCCTTCAAGGTCTCCGACTCGCGCGCAGAGATACGCCCGCCATGCAGCGGCTTTGGGGGACGCCGGCAAGTCGCTCAACTTGCGCCAAGCCTGCACAAGCCTCCCCGACGCTTCGGCACGGTCGAGCTCCTCTAGCGCGTGCCCCGCTGAGCCTAGTTGTGCCATGGCACAAGGCTAGCACCCCGCGGCACACCGCACCATGGGAGCTTTTGAGAGCTCACGACTCGTCGTCGTCGGCTTCCAGGCGGCGCATCAAATCCTCGAGATAGCCGCCACCCGCGTCGGGGTGCTCACTCTGGGGCTTCGCTTTGTCGAGGAGAACCACCGGTCGGTCGCCCGAGAGGGGCTCATCGCCGAACCCTTCGAGGGGAACGAGCTCCGGGTCGAGGTCGACGTCCTCCGAACCCCCCGTGAGGTCTTCGAGGTCATCCACGTCGTCGACCAGCATCGCGTCCGCCGAGACATCCTCCGCGAAGTGCTCGTCGGTGGGCGGCTCGGGCGGCGGCTGAAGCGGAAGCTCGCCGGAGGCGGTCGACACCTCCGGTACAAGCGCGAGTTCTTCTTCGACGAGGCGCTCGCCGGGAACCACTTCACGAACGTAGTGAGCGATCGCGCGCGGGCCGACCAGGAGGGCGTGCCGCATCGCGAAATGCTCGAGATGAAGCGCGAGGTCCGAGGTACTCGCAATTCGTGAGCGTCGATCCCGACGCAGGGCTGCGAGAACAATTTCCTCGAGGTCCGCCGGGTAGTCGGGAACCCGCGCAGAAGGAGGCGGCGCATCCTGCTCCACGATGGCGGTCATCACCTGGACTTCGCTTCCACGAAAGAGGCGCGAGCCGGTCGTGAGTTCGTGAAGAATGACCCCGAGCGCAAAGACGTCCGCGCGGCGGTCGACGGTCCGTCCGCGCACTTGCTCCGGCGCCATGTAGCTGAACGTCCCCTTCACCGCGCCCGCCTCCGTCGCCGGACGCGCGTCGGTTTTCGCAACGCCGAAATCCATCAGCTTCGCGACCCCGTCGCGCGTGATCATCACGTTTTGCGGTGTGACGTCGCGGTGCACGATTCGAAGGGGACGACCCGCACGATCGCGCGCCAGGTGCGCGTGGTTGAGCGCCTCGCACACCTGCAACACGATGCCGACCGTGACGTGCAACGGCATCACCTGGCGCGCGCGCACGCCCATGCGCCAAAGGTCCGCGAGGTTCCACCCGTCGACGAACTCCATCGCGAGAAACCACGTCCCGTTTGCAAAGCCGAGGTCATAGACCTGCGGAATGTTGGGGTGGCTCAGATGCGCGAGCAGGTGCGCCTCGTAGTGAAACATCCGAAGCGTGGGCTCATGCTCCACAAAGTTCTTGAAGAGCCGCTTGATGACCACATCCCGAAAGAATCCGCCCTGTCCCCGTTGCCGACCGACAAAGATCTCGGCCATACCGCCAGCGGCGATCTTTCGGAGGAGTTCATAGCGTCCGTACGGCGTTCCCTGGTTCACGGCAGACGGCGCCCGCGCACGAGCGACCCCTGGCCTATACTCCATGTAGTGCGGGGAAAAAAGCCTCTGTACGCCGCCGCCCTCCTCCTCAGCTGCGCGACCGGCGCGGATCCTTCGACCTTGGGACGGCCCTGCGCCACCGACCGGGATTGCCCCCGCGCTCGCTGCCTGGAAGAGCAATGCACGTTTTCGTGCGCGTCCGACGACGACTGCCTCCGGGGCCAGCGCTGCGAGGAGGTCTGCCGCTACGGCCCAGAGCTCGACATCGCCGCGGTCGGCGCGGACGTCACGTTTGGAATTCCGGCGGGAACGTCGGCGCTCGCCATCACCGCGGTCGCCGACGCGCCGATCGTGTTTTCCGCTCTCGAGGGTCCAAGCGGGCCGCTGCTCGGAACCGACGAGGTGCGCTGGAGCCCCTCCCGGGGACAAGAAGCCATCGCCATGCTGCTTCCCAGCCGTGAGGAGGCGCTGATCGGAGGGCGCTATACCGTCGCGGTCACCGGTGTGGACGGCATCCCGGTCGATGCAGCGATTCGGATTCGAAGCCACGACGCCGTGGTCCGCGGTGTGCTGCCCCTGCACGTTCACATCGCGCCCGGGCTCGACCTCAACGCAACAAGCGCACGCGACGATGAACGTTGGATCCAAGTTCAAAGGCGCGCGTCCGCGATTCTTGCCGCAGCCAACATCGAGCTTCAGGTCGCCAGCTACGACAACCTCGACGCGCGCTACGCAACGCTTGAAACCTCCGTAGGACTCGACAGCGACCTCGCCGGCGCGTTTCGCAGCACACGTGACCGCGAACCGTTCGGGGTCCACGTGCTGCTGGTGCGAAGCATCGACGCGGGTCGCGTTCTCGGCATCGCTGGCGGCGTGCCCGGCCCCTTCGAGCTCGCGGGAACCGCCCAGAGCGGCGTCGCGATCACCTACGACCCCGACGTCGTCGGCACCGATGCCGCGATCCCCGCGCAGATCCTCGCTCACGAGCTCGGGCACTACCTCGGTCTCTTTCACAACGTGGAGGAAGGCCCGATCTGCACCGACTCGCTGCCCCCTGGCTGCGTTCTCTTTCGGGATGATCCGCTGGACGACACGACCGGCGACCGCGAGAACCTGATGTTTCCGACGCTGCAAACGTTCGCTGGAGACCGCGTCAACGACGCGCTAACCCTCGGGCAAAGGGCGGTGCTTCGGCGAAACCCTTTGGTTCAGGAGGCGCGTTGAAGCTCGAAGGCAAAGTAGTGTTGATCACGGGCGCAGGTCGCGGCATCGGGCGCGCGACGGCAACGGTCTTCGCGAACGAAGGCGCGCGACTGCTCGTCAACGACGTCGGCTGCGATGCGCGCGGGGACGGCGCGGACGCGAGCGTGATCGACGAAGTCGTGCGGGAACTCCGGAGCACCGGCAGCGACGTGGTTGGCGACGCGTCCAACCTCGTCACGCACGCCGCGGAGCTCGTCGAACGCACGGTCGCCACCTTCGGTCGTCTTGACGCCGTCGTTAGCTGCGCAGGGATTCGCCGCGACCGCGGCATCACCAAACTCGACGACGAGGACGCGCAGCGCGTGATGGACGTTGGCTTTCACGCGCCGCGTCGTCTTCTTCGCGCCGCCACCCTTCACTGGACCGACGCGCGCCACGGCGGTGCGGCAATCCTCCTCGGGGGCGCGGACGCATTTTTCGGAACCGCCCGACACGGGGCAACGGCCGCAGCCCACGGCGCCCTCATCGCCCTCGCCCGCTCAGCAGCGACAGAGCTTCGCCGCTACGAGATTCGCGTCAACGTGGTCGTCCCCACCGCCCGGACCCGTCTCACCGAAGACCTTCCACTCTTTCGAGGGATTCAGGACGACTCCCTCGACCCTGCGCACGTGTCGTCGCTTTTGGCGTACCTCGTCAGCGACGACGCGCGCGAAGTTCACGGCGAGGTCCTGGGCGCCGCGGGAGGTCGTCTCTACTCCCTGCAGTCGCGGGAAACGACGGGCGCGTTCGTCGAGGGGCGCGGGTTCACGCCAGACGAAATCCATGCGCACTGGAACGAGATCACTCGCGGTTGAAGCGCTCAGGAGCCGACGAGATCGATGATGACAACCCCACGGTCGGCATCGTCTTCTCGCGCGTCCTCCCGAGGAGGAACCGGGGCCATCGGAATCCGAATGGTCGGCTGCTCGCGCTTTTCCCGCGAATCCTCTTCGCGTTTTCGAATCTGTTCGATAATGAAGGGCGGGAGCATGAGGCAGAAACCTGACTTCTTGGGCAATATAGCAATCGGCCCCTTCGTGACAAGACTTCGGAAAGTCCCGTAGGAGACGCCTCGCACGCATGGTTGACGCTCGCCGCAAACCGGAGAAGGCCCTCAAGATCGCATGCCTTTTGGGCGGGATCGCCGTCACCGCCACAGGGGTCGGGCGCGCTCAAGACTATCGTCCTCAAGGGGACGATTGGAACGGATTGCAGCAGCTTGTCGCGATCGCCGAGGACGCAGGTGTCAGCCTCGACACGCTCCCTTCCATCGACGTCGCCGAACTCAAACCCACCGACTCCCTGCTGATTCTCTATCCGCAGGAGGCGCTGCCGAAGGGAAGTCTCTCCCAGTTCCTTCGGGCGGGCGGCCGAATCGCGGTCGCCGATGATTTTGGCGAAGGTGGCGCGTTCCTTCAGAGCTACGGCATTCGCCGTCGTGCGCCGACCCTAACCGACGACGTTCCACTCCTCCGCGGAAACCCTGCGCTTCCCCTCGCACACCCGCGCGCACGCCATCCGCTGATGGACGGTGTGCAAGCCCTTGTGGCGAACCACCCGCAGGTCCTCGAGCACAGCGACCTCGATCCAGTGGCCTCGTTCGACGAGTCCTCGTCGGCGCTCGTGCTCGCGGGCGCGGTGGAGCAAGGACGCCTCATCGCCATCGGCGACCCGAGTCTCTTGATCAACAACATGCTTCGCTTTCAAGGGAACCGTCGCTTTGCGGAGAACCTCTTTCGCTACCTCGACGCCGGTCGCGGGGGACGCGTCCTCTTGGTCACGCCAGACGTGCGTCTCATCGGAAGGTTGGGCGATGGGCGCGGCAATCCGATTCGCCGCATCGACGATTGGCTTCGCGATTTCGCCCACGCCGAAACGCCGCCGCTCGCACTCCTCCTCTCCGCGATCGTGCTCGTGTCGATCCTCATGGTGTTTGCCGTGTCCACCTTGCCGCTTCGTTCCCCCTACTCGTCGGGCGCACTTCAGCCCGGCCGCGCATCGGGCGGCGGTTTTGCGGGAAGAGTCGCCTTCTTTCGAGAACGTCCGCGCGACCTCGTCCACCCGCTCATGGTCTACAAATTCGAACTCGAAGGAGAGCTCGTTCAGCGCCTTGCGCTCGCCGGGCGCCCCGTCCTCCGGGACGTCGTGGGCCACGCGCGCGCCCGGGGTCTTTCGGAAAGTGACGTGAGCGCCCTCCGGGCCCTTCTCCTCGAGCTCGACGAGCTCCGCCGCAGACTCGATCTCCCCCCAGCCCCCCCGAAGGTGTCCCCCCGAGACCTCCACCGCATGGTAGATACGGGGGAACGAATTCTCGCGGCTCTCGACCGCCTTCCCCCACCATGACCGCCACCGCTCGCGACCTCACCGACGCTTCTCTCTCTCAAGCCGCCCAAGTCAGCACGGCCGTAATTCGCGAGGTCCAATCCGTCTTCGTGGGTCCGCACGAGATTCCCGAACTCCTGATGGTCAGCCTGCTCGCGCGCGGGCACTCGCTCCTCGAGGGCGTTCCCGGCGTTGCAAAGACGACGCTGGTCAAGGCGTTCGCGGCAACGCTCGGCTGCACCTTTCGCCGCATTCAGTTCACCCCCGACCTCTTGCCCGCGGACATCACCGGTACGTTCGTTCTTTCGCCCCGCGACGGAACCTTTTCCCTTCGCGAGGGACCTGTCTTCGCCAACGTGGTCCTCGGCGACGAGATCAACCGCGCCCCGGCCAAAACCCAAAGTGCACTCCTCGAAGCGATGCAGGAGCGACAGGTCACCATCGAAGGGGAGACCCGCGCGCTTCCGGCGCCCTTCCTGGTGCTCGCGACCCAAAACCCGGTAGAGCACGCGGGGACCTACCCGCTTCCTGAAGCGCAGATCGATCGCTTTCTCGTGCGTCTGCTTCTCGGCTATCCCGAAACGCGCGACGAACGAAACATGCTTCGGCGCTTTCTCCAGGCAGCCCCCGCACCGCGGACGATTCTCCGCCCGGAGGACATCCTTCACCTGCAGGAGCTGGTGGACTCGATTCACGTGGAAGACGAGGTGCTCGACTTCGTCGTGCGCATTGCCGCCTTTACTCGCGAACACGCGCGGCTCTACCTCGGCGTGAGTCCTCGCGCGTCCCTCGCCTTGGTGCAGGCGGCGCGGGCGCGCGCGCTCATGAACGGCCGCGGTTACGTGCTCCCGGACGACGTAAAGGCACTCGCCTCCCCCGTACTTGCGCACCGGCTGGTGCTGACCCCGGAAGCGGAGATGGAGGGCACGAAACCGGAGAGCATCATCCGGCAAGCCCTCGACAAGGTCCCGCCGCGGCGCGGATAGTCCGATGCTTCCGATCCCGACCCGCGACGCCATCGCCGCCTTCGCTGGGGCGGTGTTCGTTCTCGCGGTGGGTCTCGCCCTTCGAAGTTCCTTCGCCATCACGATGGCCAGCACTTTCTTCGTCGGACTCGCCCTCGTCCTGGGGGCGACGATGCCCCTCGGACGGCGCCTCCGCCGAGAACGCCTCGAGTTCGCCTGGTGGCTCGACCACGGAACCGGCGTCGCAAGTGGCGCGGTCATCCCCCAAAGCCCCTTCGATGTGCGCTGCTACGTTCGTCATCGCGGATCGCGTCCTCTCGACGTCTCTGAACTCGAGCCCTTGCTTCCGGAGAGCGTCTCGCTGGTGGGCCGTCCGCGCGCGATTCGTCTCGACGGCCGGACGCGAACCGAGTTTCGCTTGCGACTCGCCGCCCCTGCGACCGGGCGCGTGGTTCTCCATGGGCTCGCGATTCGTCTACGTGGTCCGCTCGGGCTTTTCGACACGCCGCTCTATTTCCCTAACCCGCTCGTGATCAAGGTTCTTCCACGTGCTGCGGCGCGGCAACCTCGCGCGCGTTCGATGCATCGACACGCCTCGATGGCCCGCGCAGGGCGAACGATGGTCCGTCACCGCGGGGGCGGCACCGAGCTTCACGAGCTCCGCGAGTTTCTGCCCGGCGATCCCTTCAAGTCCATCGCCTGGAAGGCCAGCGCACGCCGAGGCCGTCTGATGATCAAAGAGGTCGAGCAGGAGGTGCAGGAAACGCGCTGGCTCCTCGTGGACATCAGCGGAACGATGCGCGGAGGCCCGCTCGGTGGACGCAAACTCGACTTCGCCCTCGAAGCTGCCGCCGCCGAAGCCGTCGACGCGCTCGAATCGGGCGACCGCGTCGGGCTTCTCACCTTCGACTCGCGGCTCGTCGCGCACGCGCCGCCCGGCGAAGGAAAGGCCCAGCGGATTCGCATCTACGACGCACTTCTCGCGAGCACGGAAATTGTCGACGAGGATCTGACCGACATCGAGGACGGCGGGCTGGTCGGGCTGGTCGCGCGCTACGTGCGGCAGCAGGACGGCATCGACTTCGAGCGACGTGGCGAAATCGACGTGGCCGGTTTGCTGGCCCACGCGCGAAAGTCGCTCGGTGACGAACGCGAGCGAGACGTTCAGGCCTCGAGCCCGCTCGGACGAACGCTGCGCCAGTTTTGCCAGGCGCGCGGACTTCCTCTTCCGCATCGCGCGGACGCCGACCATCGCAAAACCCAGGCGCTCGCGCAGGCGCTTCAACTCGTCGGCGGTCGCTCTCGTTCGCCCACCTCGATCCTGGTGTGCACCGATTTTGACGGCGTGCTCGATCCCTCACCGGTCGTCGCGTCGCTCAAGCTGGTTCGCGCCCACGGACATCGCGTGGCGTTCGTTCTTCCGGACGGGCGCGGGTTTGCGAGCGAGCCAACGACCGTGCTCGAGCGCGACCTCTCGCGGGTCTACGGCCGAAGCGAATCGCGCCGCCTCGCCGAGACCCGGAGTCTCTTGGGCAAGATGGGCATCGTGGCGCTCGTCGCCTCCGCAGGCGACTCCCCCGCACTCATCGCCGGGCGCGCGCGCGGAGCCCGACGCGCCGCGTGACCTGGAAGGACCCGCGTGGCGTCCTCGCACGCCATGGTTTTCGCCCGAGCCGGCGACACTCGCAGAACTTCCTGACGTCCGAGTCGGTGGTCCATGCGATCGCCCGCGCCACCCTGCGCGAGAGCCCGCCCCTCGTCGTCGAGATCGGTCCGGGCGTCGGCACCCTCACGCAGGCCCTGTTGGAGGGCGCCAAGGTGATCGCCCTCGAAAAGGACCGACGCATGCTGGACGTGCTGCGGACGGAGTTCGCGGACGAAGCGAACCTTCAGGTTGTGGAAGGCGACGCGACGAAGCTCGACCTCGCCGCGCTCACCGACCGCGCGCCCTGCACCGTCGCGGGCAACCTCCCCTACGCCATCACCGGCGCGATTCTTCGGGCGCTCGTCGAACAGCGTTCCTTGGTGAACCGCGCTGTGATCATGATTCAGCGAGAAGTCCGTGACCGACTTCGGGCGAAGGAAGGGACAAAGGCCTACGGCGCGCTCTCCGTGTTTACGCAGAACGCATATGACGTGAGCGACGTCTGCTCGGTGCCCCCGCGCTCCTTCTTCCCGCCGCCGAAGGTGCACAGCGCCGTCGTCGCACTTCAGCCGCGTTCGTCGCCGCGCGCGACGGAAACAACCACCTTTCGAAACGTGGTGCAGGCCGCGTTCGGACAGCGGCGCAAGACCCTCCGAAACTCCCTGCGAAGCCGCTTCGATGCCGACGCCGTCGACGCCGCCCTTGCGCGCGCGGAGATCGATCCGAAGCGCCGGGGGGAAACGCTCTCGATCGAATCGTTTGGAACGCTCGCGACGCTACTCGACGAGGGAACGAAGGTGAGTGAGAGCGATTTCGAGGAGACGACGTAGGTCCGGGCGAAGCGATTCGTCCGCGCTCACCGTCGCGAGCGCTTCCGCCGCCGACTGAAGTTCTTCCATGGCGGCTTCTCGGTCGGAGAGTTCCCGCGGGTCGAGCGAGGTCGAGACGCGCCAGAGCGCGATCGCGGCCGCCGGCGCAAGTCTTGGATCGTCGCTGCCGGCGAGGGTCACGAGATCGCCAAGGGCCGCCTCGGGGGCCGTGAGCCAGCGCACCGCTCGAATCGCCGAGAGCCGCTCGTGAACCGGCCCTTCCTGAAGGCGCGACCGCACCGCGTCATCCCCAAGACGCGCCACCTCACGTTGAACTTCGAGGGGATCGGTGCGCGCGAGCGGGTCCCCATCCTGCGCGGTCGCCGCGGAAGCGAGCACAAGGGCGACCAGAAGCGAGGCGCGACCCACCATGGCCGGGATGATGCCTCGGTTGAAACGGGAGGGCGAGCGCGATACGACCGGCGACGGAGGAACGATGAGAGCACTTTTGTGCATTTGCACCCTGGGGGCCCTGACGGCGCCCGCGGCGGCTCAGCAGCTTCGACTGTCCGATGCGGTCGCGATGCTGGACGCGGACAACGCGGACGAAGTCAGGATGGGAATCGAAGGTCTGGGCGCGATCGGAGGCTCACGCGTGGTCGCGCCTCTCGCCACCCGGATCCGAAAGGGACTCCCGGCCGAGCTGCTGGGTGTTGCCGTCGAAACCCTCGGTCTGGTCTCGCACCGAGACGCGGGCCCGGTTCTCTTCGAGCTCGTCAACCATCGACGCTCCGAGGTTCGCCTAGCCGCGACGCAGGCGATCGTTTCCTGTGAACCCGCCGGCGCCGAGCGAGCACTGGTGGCCGCGCTCAGCGACTCGGATCCTCGCGTGCGCGCCGCTGCGGCCCTCGGGCTCGGACAGCTCGGCGCACGAGGGAGCATCGACGAACTCTTTCACGCGTTCGATCGACGCATCCTCGAGGCGGCCACCGCGATCGGACAGCTCGCCACCGCCAGCGAGGTCGACCGGCTCCTCGGCTACCTCGGACGCGTTCCTTTCGACGCGGTGACGCCGGCGCTGAACGAAATCGTCGCCCGCCGCGAGGTTCCTCAGCGAGTGAAGCTCAACGTGATCGGCCAGCTTGCGGAGCTCGCGACGCCGGAAGTTCGCACCTATCTCCAAGAGCTCGCTGAAGCCCTTCCGGACGGCGCCGTTCGCCGCGCGGCCGAAGAAGCGATGCTTCGCATCACGGGGGCCGAGTAATGCGTTGGCTTGCAGCAGTGCTTCTCGTCGGATGCGGCGGCGCCAGCGGCGGCGCGTTCGGTCCCACCTACCCGGACAACGTCGACGCAGACGTCGGCGCGGTACTCGCCCGCCTTCGCGCGTCGTCGCCCGCTTCGGAACAAGCCCTCGCGGCTGGATTGAGCGGAGACTCCCTCTTCGTCGTGAACCTCGAGACCTCGACCACGCTCTGGCGAAAGCCTGTGCAGAGCCCCGTGAGCGCTCCCGCCATCGCTGGCGGACTCGTGATCCTCCACGAGCAAGCCGGCCTTGTCGCCCGCGACCTTTCCTCCGGCGCAACTCGCTTCACTCTCGAAGACGACGCGCTCCACTTCGCCGGCGCGGACGGCGAAGGCGACGCCACCATCATCAGCCTCACCACCGGTGGCGGCGTCGGTGCGCGCTCGAAGCTCGTCTTCGCCCAAGGCGGGAGCATCGCGTGGACGCGCGAAGTGGACCAGGCCGTGGGCGCGCCCGCGCTCGCAGGCGGCATGATCTTCGTTCCCTGGGCGACCCAGAACGTCAGCATTCTCGATGCGACGGGCGCAGAGATCGCACGCGTGCGCGCGACCGATACTGCCGTTGCGCGCGCGTTTCACGACGGTGGCGAAGTCTATTTTGGACAGCGCGGCATCTTTCGCCTCACGCCGCGGATGACGGTCGGCACCCGCGAGGGGAACGCCTATGTCGAGCCTCTCGCGCGCGATCTTCCCGGCAACCCGGCCCTGATGGTCGACCCCTATCGCCCAGCGCCCGCCCCCTCCAGCGCGCTCCATCGGGTTCGCTACGCGTGGCATCCCGTCGCCGCCGGGGATTCGGTCGCGTTCGCCGACGACAACCTCTACGCGATCTTCTATCGCATCGTCTTTGCGCTCAGTCCGAGCGCCGACGAGATTCGCTGGGTCTACGAACACGACCACGACATCGTTGGCGCCGCCGCCCAGCCGGGAGGTCTCCTGGTCGCGGACGACAACGGTGGGTTCGCGCATATTCTTGCCGATTCGGGCCGGGCTCACTGGCGGCACCAGGAGGAAGGCGCGACGTCTGTGGTCACCCTTCGAGCGAATCGGTTCTCCCCGAGTGGCGCTGCCGCAGGCGACGTTCCGGTCCTTCGCGATCAACTTCTTTCCGCGGCCCAAAACACCGATGCGCGCCTCGTGCCGGCGCGGGTGATGGCGGTCCACGCCCTCCGGGACATGCCCGATCCGGAGGTGACCGAACACCTGATCAACCTCTGTGACGACGCGCGCGTTCCCGAAACCGTTCGAACGGAATCGTGCGCGGGGTTGCGGACCCGAACGACCGGCGCGGAGTACATTTCCGCGGCGCTGCAGCGTCACGCGCGCTTCCTCGAAGGAACCACGGCGCCGCCCGTCGGTGCCCTCGCCCAAGCGGCGGTGGCAATGCGCGCGACGGCAACCGTGCCCCTTCTGCTTGCCCACCTTCGAGATCCAGAAACCGCCGAAGCGGACTTGGTGTCTCTCATCGAATCGCTCGCCGCCCTCGAGGATCGAACCGCGGTCGAGCCGCTCACGGATTTCGTTCGCCTCTACCACGCGGAGGCAACTACCGAGGGAATGCAAAACGCCGTGGACGCGGCCGCCAAGGCGCTCATCGCTCTCCAGGGACCGGCCGCCGAAGAGGCGCTCACCGCAGCGGCGAACGACCCGCTTGCGCCAGATGTGATGCGTGGTCGTCTCAACGATGCCCTTGCGACCCTCGAAGAGCCGGAGGCGACCGACACGTCGGGCGAAGAAGGCGAACCAAGCGAAGAAGGAGAAACGGACGCGGAAGTCGAAGCGGACGACCGCCCCGATCGAATCGACGCGCGCGTCGTCAGCGCCGTGCTCGAGCCAGTGCGCGAAGACCTGCAGCGCTGCATTCAACAGGCGAACGTTCGGAGCGCCCGCGTGGTCCTTCGCCTAGCCGGCGATGGCGCCCTCGAAGGGGTGAGCGTTGCCCCGGCCCCGGCATCGACCTGCATCGAGGGCGTGATTCGCGCGGTTCGTTTCCCGGCCAATCGTCAAAACGTCCGGGAACAGGTCACCTACACGGTCCGTTAAGGAAGTACTGCATGAGTCGCTTCGCCGCTGCCTCCCTTCCCCGCCCGCCGCTTTTTTGGCGCGACGCGCGGCCTCTGGCAGGCCTATGGCAATGGTCGTTGCGCCCCCTCTCGAGGACGTCGTGAGATCCCTTCGCGATGCGCTCCTCCTCACGACCGGGCTCATGCTCGCGCTGCTCGGGTGCCCTCGCGGCAGTGGCGAGACCACGCTCCCGGTCGTCACGAGCGACAACCCTGCCGCCGAAGCCGCGCTGGCCGAAGCGGAAGCTGCCGAAGCGGACGGCAACACGCCCGAGGCCCTCACTCGCTACCGAGCGTTCATCCGCGACTACCCGACCGATCCGCTCGTGGCGATGGCGCACCTTCACATCGGCCGCCTTCTCGTGGCCGAGGGCAACCTCGTCGAAGCGCGCGCCGAGCTCGCCCACGTGCGCGAGCACGACGAACCTGCGGTAGCGGACCGGGCGCTGCTCTACGAGGCGGTAGCGATGCATCTCCAGGGGGAGAGCGAAGGCGCGATCGCGCAGCTTCGTCCCCTCGTGAATCGCACGGTCACTCCCGACGAAACGGTATTGCTCTTTCAGACCATCGCCGCGGCGGCTTCGCGACTGGGGCGCAAGGACGACGCCCTCGAAGCGTACGACGCGTTAGCCCGCAGCGATGTGCCCGCCGTCGTCCGCGAAGAGGCCCGCACGCGCATCGACGATCTCACCAACGAAATCGACGCCGAGCAGGTCGACGACCTCTTTACCCGCCTTCCGCGAAGTGGCTACGCCTGGCCCTCCATTGCGCGCCGGGCCCTCCGGGAAGCCTTCGCACGCGGCGATCTCGGACGCGTCCGCGTCGTGGCGGCGTCCCTCGAGGAGGAGCGCGTCACGTTGGATCGAGAGCTTCAGTCGATCGCCCTTCGCGCGGAACGAACCGGGCGCACCGACCCCGGAGCGATCGGTGCGATCCTTCCGCTTAGCGGGCGGGGCCAGGAGGTCGGCCAGCTCGCGCTCCAGGCGTTGATGCTCGCGGCCGGACTTCCGCCGGACCGCCCGCCGACCGAAAACACCCCACGCGTGTTTCATCGCGACAGCGGGGGCGACCCCGAACGAGCCGCGCGCGCCGTCGACGACCTCGTGACACTCCATCAGGTTGTCGCCATCGTCGGGCCGATCGAAGGTCGCTCGTCTCGGGCGGCCGCACGACGCGCGGAAGAGCTCGGCGTGCCCATCCTGACGCTCAGTCCGGATCCGCACATCGTGCAGGAAGGGCAAAACGTCTTTCGTCTCTTTCCTTCCCCGGCGGACGAAGCGTCGGCGCTGGTCGAACAGGCGCTCGCGAGCGGTGCACGACGCTTCGCGGCGTTTCGGCCGGACCACGGCTACGGGGAAACGATGACGAGTGCGTTTCGCGCGGCGGTGACAGAGCAAGGCGGTGAGTGGGTCGGCGAGGTTCGCTATCCCCCGTCGAGCACGTCGCTGGGTGAGGTCTTGGAAGGTCTCGATGCGCTGCGTCCGGACGCCCTCTTCGTGCCGGACCACGCCCGTCAGATCGCCGTGATTGCGCCCTCGCTTGCAGCCGCCGGATGGTGGAGCGCGGGAAGCAACGCTGCGCCGCCCGAGGACGCGCGGCCCGTCCGCTTGCTCCTCCCAAGCGTCGCCCTCGACGACCAGCTCGTGCGGTCCACGGGCCGCTACCTTCAGGGGGCCTTCTTTGCGCAGACCTTTCACGCTCCGTCCGCATCGGGCGTCGGCCGGGAACTCGCGGACGCGTTTCAGCAGCGCTACCGGCGCACCCCCGACGCCTACGCCGCGTCTGCCTTTGATGCGTTTCAGCTCATCCGCACCACCGTTCAGCAGGGAGCGACCACCCGCGAGGGCGTTCGAGACGGCCTCTCCCGACTTCGTCTCGAGACCGCGGCAGCAAGCGGTGGCGTGGGGCCCAATCGGGAACCCGTTCGCGGCACGCGGGTGCTCACCCTCGAGGGCGCGGCCTTCGCCACCCCCTAAACGCGGAGCGCAGGAAGCGCCCCCGACGGGATGCCTTTCGTCACTTTCGTGACCGCTCGGTGACCGCTGATCACCGCAGGAAGAAGAACGCGGCGCCCGCGATCAGCGCAACGACGAGGCCCGCGACAAGCCCGAGCACCCAGCCGCTCCCCCCGCCTGTCGACACCGGCGGGGCCGAATCCATCGGGACCGTGACTCGACTCGTCTCTTCGCCTCGGGGCGTACTCGGCGCAGGCGTCGGCGCAGGCGTCGGCGCAGGCGGCGGCGCGGTTGTGCTCACCGCGCGCTCGACGGCGCTCAAGGCCATCGCCGCAAAGCGCTTGTGATCGGCATCCAGCCCGAACGACTGCGCGACCTCTGACGCAAACGCCCCCGCGCTCGAGGGCCGCTGCGTCTTGTCTTTTCGCACACCGCGGAGAAGCGCCTCGTCAAACGCCGCAGAAAACTTCGGATTCACGCTGCTCGCCGGCGGCGGATCCTGATTCACGATCTTCATCAGAATCTCGGCGACGTTTCGCCCCTCGAACGCCACCCGGCCGGTCGCCATCTCCCAGAGAATCGCGGCGATGGCGAAGACGTCGGTGCGCTGATCGACGTCGAGCTTTCCCATCGCCTGCTCCGGCGACATGTAATAGGGCGAGCCCAGCGTCGTACCGAACGCCGTGAGCTTCGGACCGGTCTCCATCTGGAGTTTTACCGAACCGAAGTCGAGAATCTTCACGATATCCCCGTCGTCGGAGCGGACGAGAAAGACGTTGTCCGGCTTGAGATCGCGGTGAATGACGCCGAAGGAGTGGGCGTGGTCGAGCGCTTCGGCGAGCTGACAGATGATCCGCAGCGCGCGCGCAGGTGAGAGGGAGCCCTCCCGTTCGATCGTCCGGCTGAGCTCCTCGCCCTTCAGGTACTCCATGGTCATGAACCAGGAGCCGTCTTCGGTTTGGCCAAACTCTTCGACGTTGACGATGTTCGGGTGGTCAAACTCTTCCGCCGTCTCGAACTCGCGCTTGAAGCGCTCCACCGCGACCGCGTCCTGCGCGACATCTTCGTGCAGAACCTTGATCGCGACCTGCTTTTTCGTCTCGGGGTGCCGCCCTTCGTAGACGCGACCCATCGCGCCATCCGCCACCCGCGCGGCGACGATGTAGGACTTCAGCTGTTGACCCAACCTCGGATCAACATCGGTCGGATCTTGCTCCTGAATCGTGATGGACCCGTCATGTCCGCAAAAGAACATGTCGTCGCCGTAGACAGTCCCGCAGACGGGGCATTTCCGTGCCACGGCGGGATGGTAACCGGTCGGCAGGGCGTTTTGAAAAGCCTTCTTTTCGGTCGCGCTCGCTACCAGCGCATCCAGAACCCTTCACTTTCGTCGTACGCCAGGGTCAGTTCGTCCCCATTTTCCGTACGAACGCGAAAGCAGACCAGATTCCCCGCGAGCGCGCCGGTCTCCTCCCAGCGCCCGAGGACGTCGGCGATGACCTGTCGCTTTCCCCCTTCCACAAAGGCCTTCGGGGCAAAGGGCCAGCCCGTCGCGCGCCGGATGCTGACCTCGAGATTGGGCCCCACGGGATCCCAGTTGGGTGCGGCGATCCCCGCTTCCTCCCGAAGCCGATCGACGGTGTCGTCCACGCCGACGAGGAGCGACTGATCCGTTCGTCCCCCCTGAACGACCACCACGAGAGCCGTTCCCTCGCCGATCAGCCGTACGACGAAATCGCGCTCCTTTCCCTTGAGCTCAAGGGTCGATGGGCGTCCGGCCCCCACCCGCAGCGTGAACTCACGAATCTGATCGATGACCACCAGGAGGTGTGCGCCTGCGATCCGCGCATCGTAGACGTCCATCGACGCGCAGTAGTCGATGGTCTCCCCCTCGTGGTCGACGAAGACCGCCGCAAGGATCGCGGGCTCCGAGGCCCACAGCTCGCGAAGCGCCGGCGTAAAAAGGCTCTCCTCCATGTCCCGAGGCGTTTCATCCCCGAGCGCGCGCAGCGGTCGCGAGTGCCGCGACCGACGGCGGTCGCGTGTCCGGCTCACAGCGAGAGCTCCAGCGCGCGCCCGAGGGCGGCTTCGTTGCGGTCCACCCCGATGCTCTCTTCAAGTCCCGCGACGAGGTCGGTCAAGCGGCGAAAGCGGCGCTGCACCATCAGCTCTTCGCGAA
Source organism: Myxococcota bacterium (assembly GCA_039186435.1). GTDB lineage: Bacteria > Myxococcota_A > Polyangia > Polyangiales > Houyiibacteriaceae > JALVDI01. Next base: position 23,003 of record JBCDAA010000051.1, read on the forward strand.
TCGCTTCCCGATGGTCTTCAAAGCGAGGGTCCTCCGCCGGCAGAATTTCTCGAAGCGCGATCACGTGAAACCCGAACGCGGATTGAACGAGCTCCGGGAGCACCCCCACGTCTTCCGCGTCAAAGAGCGCAGCGGCAAACGCCGTGTCCAAGGGCGCGCTTCGCGGCACCGCGGGAAGAGACTCCGCGAGCACGCCCTCCTGCGCACCGATCGCGGCCCACTGGTTGGGATCGCGGCGGAGCGTCTCGAGGGTCTCCGTCATGCGTGCTCGCGCAGCGGCAATCTCGGACTCTTCGGCCGTGCGCTCCACCCGCAGGAGAAGATGATCACAACGGCGACGCTGCGGAAGATAGAGCGAGTCCCATCGCTCCTCGAACGCGGACCGCACCTCGTCGTCCGAAACCTCCGGAACCTCTTCGTCGACCCGCGCGAGGAGCGCCTGCACAAGAGCCCGCCGCTGCGCTCTCGCGACTTCGGGAGCGTCGCCGTACCCAAGCCGCGTCGCCTCCCCGGCAAGAAGCAGCTCGGCCTGAAGACGCGCAAGCGCATCCTCGGCCGAGAGTTCCGCCGCGGTCGCAAAGCGTTCCACTTCCGCGAGTTCAATGGGTTGCCCGTCGACCGTAGACACGACGGTTCCCCCAACTTCCGCCGCTCCCTGCTCGCGCGCCGGCGGGGGCTCGGCACTTCCGCAGGCAAGCATGCAAGCGAGGCCGAGAGCGAGCCGCATCACTCCCCCACGCTCGGGCGAAGTAGTTCCACCGCCGCACCAAGAAGCGCAAGGCCCACGACGACGAGCACAATGGTCGCGACGTAGTCGTGGGCGCGAAGCTTCACCACGCCGTAGAAAAGCGTCGCGAGCGCCGAAAGGAGCAGGAGAGCGCCGGAACCTTCGCGAAGCACAGCCCTAGCTTACGTCATCCCGTAGTTCTTCAGCTTCTTGTGAAGCCCTTCGCGGGTGATCCCCAGCGTCTTGGCGGTCGCACTCTTGTTGTTGTTGTGCTCGGCGAGGGCCTCGCGAAGAAGCCACTTTTCGACTTCCTCCATCATCTCCCGGAGCGTTCCCTTGCTGGGTCGAACCCGCCCGAGCACGCTCTCGGCCTGCTTGATCCGCTGGCTCAGGTGATGCGGCTGAACGAACTGGTCCGCTTCGATCTGAATCACCAGTCGCTGCACTTCGTTTTCGAGCTCGCGAACATTGCCCGGCCACTTGTACGACTGGAGCGCCTCCATCGCCTGCTGGCTAAAGCCGCGGACGCTCCGGCCAAACTCCTCCGCGTAGCGCTTCAGAAAGTGCCCGGCGAGCGTCGGAATGTCCTCCCGGCGCTCCCGCAGCGGGGGGAGCCGAATCGGAAATACCTTCAGGCGGTAGAAGAGGTCCTCGCGAAAGCGCCCTTCTTTGACTTCCACCTCGAGGTCGCGGTTGGTGGCCGCCACGATCCGCGTGTCGACGCGCTTTGTGCGATTGCTTCCGACGGGGCGAATCTCCCCCTCCTGAAGCACGCGGAGAAGCTTGGCCTGCAGCGGCATGGGCATCTCGCCCACCTCGTCGAGGAAGAGCGTTCCCTTGTCGGCGAGCTCGAAGAGCCCCTTCTTGTCGTCGGTCGCTCCGGTAAAGGCGCCCTTCTTGTGCCCAAAGAGCTCGCTCTCGAGGAGGTTCTCCGGCATGGCGGCGCAGTTCTGCGCGACGAAAAGCTTTTCCCGCCGATTCGACCAGTAGTGCACCGCGCTCGCGACCAGCTCCTTGCCGGTGCCGGTCTCGCCTTCGATCAGCACGGTGACGCGCGTGTCGACCACCTTTCGCAGCTGCTCGAAGACCACCTTCATCGCGCGGCTCTCGCCGATGATGCCGTCGAAACGGCGGCGCTCTTCGCGACGCTTAAGGTAGGTGTTCTCGTTGCGCTGCCGCTCTTCCGCGACACGAAGCCGCCCGACCAGTCGCGCGCGAATGAACGCCTGACTCGACGCCTGCGCGAGGAGCGCGAGGATGTCGAGGTCGCGTTCTTTGAAGAGCCCCTTCGCCGCGCGGTTGTCGACCTGAAGCACGCCGAGGATCTTTTCGCCCTGCCAGAGCGGGACGCCGATGGTCGACAAAATCTGCGCGGCCATCAGCGACGCGGTCTCCCCCACGTCTCGCTTTGCGTCTGCCGCAAGAACCGCGGCGCGATCTTTGACGACCTTCTTAAAGACGCTCCGCGTTACCGGAATCGCTTCGGTCTCGTCGGAGGAATCGCGAACGCGGGTCCCCACCGGCACGTAGCGTGACGACTTTTTGCTGCGCCCCTGCTCGTCCTCCTCGCGAAGAGCAACGGTGACGTGGGTCGCGCGCGGAAGAAATCGAAAGACCTGTGTGGCGATGGCGTCGATCACCTCGCTCATGTCGATGGCGGCACTTACGGCTTTCTGCGCATCGTAGAGGTCCGCCAGAAGTTCGCGGTCGACCGCCTGCTCGACCGCACCAAGATCCGAAACGTTTCGAACCGAGACGATCTTTGCGTCGTCCTCGTCGTCTTCGTTGAGCGCCACGCCGACGTGAACGGCCCCGGCTTCCTCGCCGAGGTGCACTACGTCGCCGTTGCTGAGGACGATTTCGCGTCCGGGCTGCGACGCCAAATCGAGGAGCTCGCTCCCGCGAACCACCCGAGTCCCGTTCGTCGAGTGATGATCCCGAAGGACCCATCCGGTCCCGTTGAAAACGATGGAGGCGTGCTCGCCGGACACGTGATGGTCGGTGAGCACGAGCTGGTTGGTGTCCGCACGCCCGATTTGAATCAGGTCGTCGTCGCCCTCGAAGGTCTCTCCGGCGGCGAGGCCATTGAGAACCTCTAGCTTGATCACATCCGCCTCACATTCTCGAAACCCGGAACATCAGTCCCCCATTCGGGCGCGCAGCCGGGCCTCGATGGGGAGCGCTTCGCGAGAGAACGCGTTCCAGATCGCGCGGCCTTCTTCGATGCGCCGAAGCTCCTCGATTTTGTCGATGGCTGCCTGGCTGCCCGCAGTCGCCACCCGGTCGAGGGCTGCCACCGCCGAGAGCCGAACTTCCACCTCGGAGTGATTCAGACGATCGACGAGCGCGGTGATGACCTGCTCGTTTCCGCGGCCCAAACGGCCCAGCATGAACGCGGCCTTTCGGACCACGTCCTTGTCGGCGTCGGAGAGCTTTCCGATGTAACAGCTCACGTCCGCATCGCACTCGTTCGCCACCGCGATGGCCTTCTCCGTGCTCTGCTGGAAGTTCGTGTAGTAGGGATCGTCCTCGGCGCCGCCGAGCCAACCCGTGAGCTCCGCAACCTCGGTCTTGTTCGCGAGAAGCGCGTAGGCCGTGATCGCTTCAAGGCGAACGGGCGGCTGCTGGTCGGTGTCCTTGCCCTGCTCTAGGAAGAACGGGAGGTAGCCGGGGTCGTAAAGAGAACGCATCGCGGCGATCAGCTGCGCCTTGAACTGCACTCCCTGAAAATCGTCGGGCACGTTGTTGTAGACGTTGACGAGCGTCTCGCGAATGCGAGGGAGGTCGCCCTCCTCGTGGTTCAATCGCACGAGCGCGATCGCACCGTTGACGCGGCGGAACTGATCCTCCGCCTCCGTCTCCGCCATGAGAGGCTGCATCGCTTCGCGGAACCCGAGCGACCCAAGGGCGAACGTTGCCTCGGCCCCGGTGATCTGACCCACGCTCATCTGCGACGCCGCGCGTTCGTCACGCTGGCGAACCGCCTCGATGTAGGCTTCCGCGACGCGGTTGGCGGCTTCGTTCTCACCTTGGAGAACCGTCAGGAGCGGGTCGAGGGAAGGACGCCCGATGCGCACCAGCGCTTCGGCCGCAACGTCGTTCATGCGCATCGCGGGGTTGTTCGGCGCAAAGAGAAAGAGCCCCTGAATCATCGCATCGACCGCAGCTGGATCGCCCACGCTACCCAGCTGCTGCGCGGCAAGCCGGTTGATCAGGAAGTTCTGCTCTTCGGTCTGCGTGGTCGCGACCTTCGTGAGAATCGGCGTCGCGGCGTTGCTCTCCAGAGAGCCGAGGGCGTTGATGATCTCGATTCGAAGTCGGTTGTCGACGCCCCGCGCCTGACGAACCTTCGCGAGGGCCTCGCCGAGCTTCGCGGCGACGTTGGCCTTGTCGCTTTCGGGCACATCGAGGGCGCGAAAGGTCTGCGCGGAGCGAATCGCGTGTTCCTCGGAAACCTCCTGCCGCCAATCGAGTGCCTGGAGCAGCGCAGGCATCGCACAGGGATCCTGCATCTCCTTCATCAGGTCGAGCATCGAGAGCCCGTTCTGGGTGTCCATCGGGTTGTCGATGTACGCCTGCGCGAGCTTTTCGCAGACCGCGTCGCGTACTTCGGTGATCCCGGCGCTCGACCGGTCCCCGTTGTTGTCCTGCAGCGCCTTTGAGTAGATTTTCTGCAGGTTGTTGATGGCGTTCTGTCGCCGGACCGGATCCGAAAGCTCTTCCGCCTGGCCCGCCGGGTCATCCGGCGAAGCGTGACACGCCACCACTACGATGGACGCAAAGAGGCTGAGCAGGGTCGCTAGCGCAAGCTTCTTCATGGCGCTTCCTCGCTGTTGATGCGGCCTTCGCCGCGGTCTTCCCTCGCGCACCCCCGTGGACCTCCGGAAAACCCGGCCTCGACGAGGCCAATGCCGAGCTATCCCAAAGACTTACGGAAGCGGCCGGACGATACGTTGCGACGGAGAAAGGTGTCAACGGGATTTCACACTCCGTCGTTTCGCGCGCAAGGTGCGCGAACTCTGCGTTGCGTCATCGCGCAACTCTTGCTCAACCCGTCTTTCCCTGAACGAAGAGCTAACCCCTCGGATTCAAAGCGCTAACGGTCGCATCGCGAAGCGTGGCCCAAGGCGGTGCACCGTTTGCTCAAGGTCCTCTCGACGCGCCAACGAGCGTGGGAAGGAAGAAACAATGGGTAATCTCAACATGGGTCATCTGAGCGTCGACGATAAAGGCGAAGGCGAGGTGAACCTCCCGAAGGCCATCATGGGCGCCATTGGCGGCGCGCTCGTCGTCGGGGTCGTCTACGGCGTCGTGGGCCGCTTCGTCGGCGAGTTCAGCTACGTCGCATTCTTGATCGGCGCCGCCGCGGGCATTGGCGCCATGAAGCTTGGAGGCGGCCGCTCGATCGTGGCGGGCATCGTCGCCGCGGTCGCAAGCCTCGTCGCCGTCCTCGCCGCAAAGCTCCTCGTCGGCGCGCCGGAAGGTGTCAGCTGGGTGTCGTACCACACCACGATGTTCGACATCCTCTTCTGCTACGTCGCAAACCCGGCGGCAGCGTTCTTCGCAGCGGGAACCGACAAGGCTCGCGACCTCTTGAAGATGCTTCCGGTCTAGCGTTGACACTGCGCCTGCAGTGGGGACTGATCGCGGGAGGAGGAAACGATGACCATCGACGTGTCGGGTAAGAAGGTGTGCATCACCGGAGCGTTTACGAAGCTCAAGCGAACGGAGGCGACCGCGCTTCTGGAAAAGCTGGGCGCGACGGTGACGAGCAGCGTTTCCTCCAAAACCGAAATCCTCATCGCAGGCGAAAAGGCCGGATCGAAACTCGACAAAGCGAAGTCCCTCGGCATTCCGATTCTGGACGAAGACGAGCTGATGAAGATCGTGGGAAACACGCCGGTGCCCGCGATCGCAAAGGCCGCGAAACCAGCCGCCGCGTCGAGCGGTCCTCTCGTCGGCAAGAAAGTCTGCGTCACGGGAACGCTCGGCATGTCGCGCAAAGAAGCGACGGCGGCCCTCGCCGCTCTCGGCGCCAACGTCGTCGGAAGTGTGTCGAGCAAAACCGACATCCTGGTGGTGGGTCAGGATGCGGGCTCCAAGCTCACCAAGGCGGAGTCCCTTGGCGTGACGATCATGAAGGAGGACGAGTTCCTCAAGCTCATCGGCGATAGCAGCACGACGCCCGCCGCGGCAAAGGCGCCGAAAACGCCCAAGGCGATCGCAGCTGCGCCGACCTCCGTCGCCGGAAAGAAGGTCGTCGTCACCGGAACGCTCACCTCGATGAAGCGCAAGGAAGCGGAAGCCAAGCTCATCGCGCTCGGGGCAGATGTCACCGGTAGCGTATCGAAGAACACAGACCTCCTCGTCGCGGGCGAAAAGGCGGGCTCGAAGCTCGACAAGGCGGAGTCCCTCGGCATCGACGTCATCGACGAAGCCGGGTTGCTCGCGCTCCTTGGAGGCTCCGGAGCCGCACCTGCCGCCGCACCGGCAAGCAAGGCGAAAACGAGCGGCAAGAAGGCGAGCGCCAAAGCACCAGCAAAGGACGGTCCCCTTTCGGGCAAGACCTACTGCATCACCGGAACGCTCGAGTCGATGAAGCGCGCTGACGCAGGCGCGCGCCTTGAAGCGCTCGGGGCGACCGTCAGTTCGAGCGTCTCCAAGAAGGTCGACGTTCTCATCGCCGGAGAAGACGCGGGCTCAAAGCTCGACAAAGCCGAAGACCTCGGCATCGAGATTTTGGAAGAGGACGAGTTCCTCGATCTCCTTGAAGAAAACGAACCGGAGATCGACGGCATCGACGGCATCACGGCGCATGTCGCAGGGATGGCCGGCAAGAAGGAAGCGATCTACTTTCTCGCCCCCTACGACAAGAAGAAGGCACCGAAGGATGTCGGTTATCACCGGCGCGGCGGCCTCCCCCCGGGTGTGAGCGCGGACGACTGGCCGACGTTCAAGGAGACCCCGATGGTGCACCTCTTCACACTGGACCTCGCAGAGCTCCCCGAGCTTCGAAAGAAGCTCAAGGGGAAGCCACGGACCCTCTCCTTCTTTGTCGCAAACCCGGACGAGAACGAAGCGTTCGAGGCGGACAACGACGAGACCGCCGTGGTCACCCGAAGCGAAAAGGACGCCAAGACCGAGGGCGAAGCGCCCGACGAAGCAGAGGTGCGCGACCTTTCCTGGTTCACGACGACCCGCGTCGAAGTTCCTGGCGGCGCGTGGGCGCGCGGTTCCCTTCGAAGCGCGATCTACGGCGAGTCAGCCCGCGCCCTCGGCAAACCGGTCTGGCTTCAAGATGAGGAAGGCGATCCGAACGCGACCTTCGTGATGCAGTTCGACGAAACCTTCGTCGACGTAAACCTCGGCGACATGGGCGTGATGTACGTCTTCGAAAACGGCGGCTTCTGGCAGTGCCACTGAGGTAGTCACGTAGCTTCGGGACCGAGTCGCGCTTCGATGCGGTCGACGCGTCCCTTGAGATCTTCCACGTCCGCTTCCACCCGGCCGCCTCTCGCGTGGTCGGCTTTCAACCACCGCACGACGAAGCGCTGCTGCTCGGCAAGTTCGAGCACGGCGCCCTCGACCGCGCCAAGGCGCTCGTTGGTCGCGTCGATGCGGGCGCCGAGTTCGGTTCGGGTGCTGCGAATCTCCTCTCGCGTGCCGCGAATCTCATCGCGAATCTCGCGAAGCACAGCAATGGTGATTTCGTCGTTCATGCCCCAACTCCAGTCTAGAGCGGGCGGCCCTCGCCCGCTAATGCGGGCGTCATCGTGCAAAAGGGGGCACAAGTTGCGGCGCCACTACTCGGAGACGAACTGCTTCTGAATGCCGAACTGCTTGATCTTGTGAACGAGGGTTCGAAGCGGCATGCCGAGGAGCTTCGCCGCTTCCGTTTGATTGCCGCCACTCCGACGCAG
>JBCDAA010000052.1:0-30622 GCA_039186435.1 Myxococcota bacterium
TCGCGTGCTGATCGGTGCGGTTTCGCTTGCCTGCTGTGGGCTCGTCTACCTCGCTTCGACGCCGACCGTTTTCGTCACCGCCGTTCTCGTTGCGGTCCTCGTACCGGCCCCCGCGTTGGCGCTCGGTCAGTGGCGTGTTCGGCGCGCGTACGATTTCGCTCCGTCCGAATGGCCAGTCCTCGCCTCCGTCCCGCTCCATCTCGTTACGATCGCAACCGCCGGGATCGCGGCGGTCGTCTTTCGCTGGATGCTTCCCTTCCTTCCCACGATCGTTCCCCTCCACTGGGACGGGCTGGGCCGCGATGGCTACGGTTCGCCCGGCGCACTCTGGTGGTCGCTGCCGATCGTTGGGTTCAACAGCGCAGTGATGCTGCTGGCGGCGCGTATGCTTGCGCCGGCGACGCAGCGGCGGCTTCAGCTTCTTCGCTTTGTCGAAACGCTGCTTACCGGCTTTAGCGTTGCCGTCGTGATCCTCTGGCTCGGAGTCGCAGCGAGCGGCCGGCCGGGCGTGCAGTGGCTCCGGCCGGCGCTCCTCGCTGCGGGGGGAGCCGTCGGACTGGCGGCTCTCGTGGCTCTCGTTCGCTCAGTCCTCGGATCGCGAAATGCAGAGGTCCTCGAACGTGAACGCGAGTCCGGTTCGGCTGCCGTTGATTAGAAAACGGAGCACGCATTCGGCCGCGAGCGCTGCCGTGGTGATCGAGAGGTTGCGCGCGAGAGGGTAGTCACAAACGTCGTCGAGGGCGGCGCTCGGTACGACGTACCCCGGGTCCCAGACGACCTCCGAGTAGTCGGCCGCGAGTCCCGCGTGCACGCAGGGAATCGCCAGCGCCGCCGCCCCCCATTGGACCGCCGCACGGGATTCGCTGTTGTCGAAGGCGTCGACGACGACGTCGCTCTTTCGAAGCAGTGCGCGAGCGTTGTCCCGGGTCAACGTCTTCAGACGCGTGTCGACCTGAACCCCGACCGCACGAAATACCCCGTGCGCCAAAAGGCGCGCCTTCGGGGAGCCAACATCCCCACGACCGTAGGGCTGCGTCGAAAGGTTCTGCTCCTCAACTCGGTCGTGATCGATCACGCGGAGATGTCCGACGCCCGCCCGCGCGAGGCCGATGGCGATGTGACTCCCGAGGGCGCCCGCGCCGCAGACGGTGACGTGGGACGACGCAAGACGCTTCATCGCGCCGCGCGTCCGGTAGTGCTCTTCGTGGCGTAGAAACGACATGCGTCCTCCTTGTCCGTGCTTGTGTTTGGTCAATACGAAGACGCGCTAGTCGTCGTCGTAGAAGTAGTCCGGCGCATCGCTCATCACGCCGACGAGCGACGCGAGGTCGAAATCGCTGTCGCGACCCTGAAGGCACACCGCGCCGGCTGCGCGAACCTCGAGCGCGCCTCGCGCAAGAGCCGAGCTATGCCGATGCCCCTGGCGGTCGCGCCACTGGACAACGATGTTCCCTTCGGTTTCACGATATCCGTCGAGGAAGCCGCCACCGATACGCAAAGCGCTTTCGAGAGCTTGCTCGAGCGGCGCCTTTTCGTGCTTCGCCTGGTGAAGCCGCGCCCAGATGAACGCGTCGATCAGCTCGGGCGTGACGCCCGTGAGCTGTAGCTCGTGAACATCGTGCTTCGACCGAAATGCCTTCGTGAGGGCTTCCGCAAGCACGGGGTCGGCGAAGAGATCCGGGCCCTCGAACCAGAACGTCGCACCGTCGTAGCGCGCGACGATCGTATCGAAAGGCGCGACGTCCTTTGCGAGATGAACCACAACCGGGCCGTCCCGACCAAAGCGCCGACGAAACCCCTCGGCGTTGCTCGGTACCGCCCACCACGCCTTCCGCCGAATCTTGCGAACAAGATGCAGACGGACCGAGGGAAGCCGCGCGAGGTAGCGCGCCACGAGAGCGCGCTCCGGCCGTGCGACGAGCTGTGCGCGCCGCGCGTCGATCGCCTGAAAAAGTCCCCAGCCCGCGAACCCGGGAGGGTTCGGACGAAAGACGTACACGAGACCGTTGACGCGGATGCGGAGCGTTGCGCCGGGTACGCAAGGCGAAAGAAAGCGCTGCGCGCGGAGGTCGGCCTCCGCCTTTGCAAACTCTTCGATCAACTTGAGTACGTGGGTCATCGGTACGTCTTTCGTTCGTGTTAGTGGACTCCTTCGGCGCAAAGGCGCGCGACCAGCTCCGCGGAAGTCGCGGCGCTCTGGAGGGACGCGAAGTTCACGCCGTCAGCTGCGCTACCGCGGGTCAGCTCGGCGATCGCAGCTTCGTCGAGACCAAGGCCGGTTCGCATGAACTCGGCTGCCGGACCGGCGTAGCGACCCCCAACGTTGCGGGTGCGCTTGAGCCAGAAATGACTCACGAGGTGAAAGACCGCGCCCGCGTGCCACGGAAATGAGACCGCGACGATGGGGCTGTCGTATTGCGCCAGCATTTCGTGGCTCGCGGCTTCGACGCGAACCCGATCGCTATCCTCGATCACGACCGGATAGCTACTTCCTTCAAGCCACCACTGGGGGTCGGCGCCAAGAACGACGATTTCGTCCCAGAGGCTTCCCTGGGTGGCTTCCACGGCAACGACCTCGTCCTTGGTGGCCTTCGGTGCGCGCCGAACCGTGCCGGGAAAGGCACGCGCGATCGTGTCGAGCGCCCAGTCGGAGCTGACTACGAGGCCGCCCGCGCGCGCGTGGGCTTCAAGAGCCGCGCCGCGCTTGGGGTCGTAGCCGCCTGCACAGTTCACGAAGACCACCTGCTGCGTCAGCTTCTTGGGATCCATGGTGTGCGGAATCCCGAGCGCGCTGAGCACGTGCTGGACGGAGTCGTGCACGCCCGTGAGCACGGCGACGTCCGACTTCGAAAGGCGGCGTAGAGCGCGCAGCGTCTCGGGGCGCTGGTCGGTGTAGCGACGGCGGACCGCGGCTGCAGCGAGCTTGTATGCGTGCGTCATCGTCATGGTCGACTCCTGAAGAGAGGGTGTGTCGGGGAAAGGTCGCCGAGCGTCCACGTAAACGCGCAGCTGCACGTTCACGTGGACGTTCGGCGGGCAGCGCGTCCGGCGCGGCACGTTCTGCTGGTCGGCGCGACTTAAGCCGTAGAGGGAAAGGGGCGCCCGCTCACCCCAAGGATGAGCGGGCGTTTGTGTTAGGCGGCAACGCGCGAACGCTTGCCGTCGCGGCGCTTCGGGAGTGGCACTTCGAGAATCTCGAGCACCAGGTCGAGGCGCGAGGGCCGCGTGAGCAGCGGCACGAGGTTCGGCAGCGAGTAGTAGTCGCCCGTGAAGGTAAGCGTATCGACGGTGACCTTCTTGTCCTTCAGCTTCCGCTCGAGGTACCCGGTTGCCCGGCCGAGCTTCAGGATCAGGACGTCCGGCTTTACGTCGAACTCCTTCGCGTACTTCGTGTACTCGTCCGGGAAGTAGGGCGCCGAGTTCTCACCTTCATCGGTGATCACCAGAACCTGCTCCACGCGCTGCCCGCGCCGACGCATTGCGGCGAGGGGCGCACCGATCGACGTGGTCCCGCCCGCATGCACGTGCTTGAACACCCGCTCCCAGCCGGCGAGGCTCGAGTCCGTCGCCTGCAGGTAGTAGGGCGCCTTGTCGAACGCGTACACGTAGAGCGGAGCGTCCGCGATGCCCGAAAGCATCGCCGCGATCTGCTTGCCGACCTCGATCGCCTGCTCCATAGAGCCCGACTTGTCGACGAGCAGCGCCGTCGGCCGACGAATGCGACCGGCCTTCTTGACCTGCGCCTCGGTGACCTCGCTAAGCGCGGACGCCATCGCGGAATCGACCGGAGCCGCAGCCGCAGCGACCTTTGCCTTGTACGCCGAAACGCGCTTGTCGCTCTTTGCCTCGGCGATCTTCTTGTCGACTAGCTTCTTGACCGCCGGATGCGCAAGCGCACCACGCCGCTCAAGCGCCTTCAGGTGGTTGATGGTCTCCTGCGGCGTCATCGCGTCGAGAAGCGCAACGAGGACAACCGGCGTAAGCGTCTGAATCGCCCCGATCGCAACCGGGAACGGAATCTTCTGCTCTGCGATCACCTTCGCCTGCGCGGCCGGGGTCTTCGCCTTCGCGAGCTCCTTAACCTGATAGGCGAGGCTGTCCGCCGGCGGACGGCCCTTGAAGAGAATGCGGTCCGCGCGCTCGCTCGGCTTGATGTGAAGCGACGCGTAGAGACGCTTCATCGCCTTGCGCGCACGAAGGGCTGCCCGGTCGAACTGACGCGGGTTCGCCTCACGCTTGCGGAGGTACTGGGTGACCGCCGTGCGTGCCGAACGCGGAACGCGGCCGAGGGAGCGCTTCATGAACTCCACGACCCGCGCGACCTGATAAGGCGGCAGCGCCTGCAGCATGACGAAACCCGCGTCGCGGTGCTCTGGGAGCGCGCTTGCGAGAAGGTTCGCCACGAAGACCTCGCGGTGGTCACGAACGTGACCGTTGTCCGCGTACCAAACGGCGAGGTGACCGTAGAAGATCGGGTCCTGGGCGATCATCCGCTTGTGCAGCTCGGCAACCTGCTCGAGCTTGCGGTGCGGAGTCGTCAACAGGCTGTCCAACATCTGGAGCCGAAGATCCTGCTCGTTCGTCTGCTTCATGATGACCTCAAAAGGAAACGCGCTCCGAAGAGCGCGTGAAAAGAGAACCCCGTGCAAGTCACAGCGGCATGTCGTGTCACGCAGGAGTTGAACCTGCATCGACGGATTACGAGTCCGTTGCCTTACCAATTAGGCGAGTGTGTAGGCCACTACGATGAGGGCACGGGGAGAATGTTGGACGCTTCCGAAGAAGCAGAACGCGGCGTGACGCGAAGGCCGCGACGCGTTCGAAAATTTGGAATCGTGCAAGTTGAGCAAGCGGTCGAAACTACGACACCTTTTCAGGATGTTGGCTTTACCATTTGCCTATCGCTCCGCAGGGTGGAGCGAGAAGGATTCGAACCTTCATGTATGTACGCTTTGTCGGTGGGCACGATTCGGAGCACTCGACGGGACTTGAACCCGTACCTCCGGATTGGAAGTCCGATAGTCGTGTGTAGGCTTCCCCAGTAGGGACGCGGGTGGAGCCGCGGAAGTCGCAGAAGCAACAAGGACGGTGCTCTACCAATTGAGCTACGAGTGCAGGGCCGTCAGCCGTAAACGGCTTCCGGACGAACGATCACGTGACCGGTCGGGGACCGATCGACGACGTAGGGCTCGATGCGATCGAGACCAACGTCGAGAAACTGCGCGATACGCGTCTTGATCTGCGCATCGCTCATGGCCGCATCGAGACGAAGCTCGATGGGCGAGAGGTCGTACGAGCGACCTTCAAAACGAAGATGAAGCATTGCTCCTCCGTGAGGATGTGAACGCCTTTGGAAGGCTGAGGAAGCGCCGCGGTGAACGCAGAATGGGTCGCGTTTTCGGACCGTCAAGATCGCGAAGCGAAAAAACTTCAGGCTACGTGACGCCGTACTCGGTCGCCTTCATGGAGGGGCGCCCGGATGCTTCCTTCAACCAGTCCGCGAGAAGCGGACATTCATCGCGCCACGGACGAGCCCCCAATCGAAAGTCGACGTACGCCAGCGCACACGCGATTCCGATCGCGGGTCGATCAAACCCGGTTGGCAGCTGCGACTCCAGCGAGGCGAGCGCGCGCTTGATCTTGCTCCAGCCTCGCTCGAGCCATGGCGCATTTCCCTGTCCTCGCACCTCTGCCATTCGCATCGCGAGCGCTTCGTCCATCACACCCTCCGCGAGGGCTTCGAGACATCGTTCCCGCGGCGTCTCGGGGGCGGCTCCGGTGTAGGCACAGAGCACGTCCGCGATCACTCGGCTGTCGAAGAAGGGTCCCTCTTCCGTCACGAGGACCGGCACCCGACCGAGCGGTGCATGCGCAAGAAGCGACGGAGGATCCTCAAGCGGATTCACCCACTCGAGGTCGAGATGGAGACCGAGCTCTAAGGCCAGAACCCGAACTTTTCGCGTGTAGGGCGACGTCGGCGAGCCGTAAAGACGCATCGCAAATTCATAACTTCCTCCTTCGAAGAGGGCCACGACCTTCGCGTTTGCTGGACCTACGCGCGTGATTTGCTACTCCGCTAAGGGCGAATGGAATTGCTGCGTGGTTCATTCCGTCCATCATTTTCATAGGTTGCAGCGCTCGTTCGCGCGAGTGGCCAACGCCGCCGTATCGCGACATCGTCAGGTAGGAGGGACGGATGATTCGCCGGGCACTACTGCTTTTGGTTCTTGCCTGTGGATCCAAATCACCGCTTGAGGTGGGTGGACCAAGCCGTCGTGCGCGTCTTGATGCAGCCGGCTTAGATGCTGCGCGCGTTCGCGACAGCGGCACGGATTCCCGTGTGCCGCGAGATACCTTGCCGCCCCTTCCGGATTCCGATTTTCGAATCGATGCAGGGGATTCGGGCTGTCGACCGCAAACCGAGAACGTCGACCTTCTGCTTATGGTCGACGGTTCCGGATCGATGCGGGACGAGCAGATGGTGCTCGCGCAGGAGCTTCCGCGTCTCGTGGGGGCGTTGCTCTCAGGCGACGTGGATTTCGGAACACCGATGGAGGGCACGGCAGACTTCCCTCCGGTTCGCAGCTTGAATGTCGGTCTCGTATCCGCGGATCTTGCGACCGGCGTCCGCGGTGGATTCTGCACCCGTCCGCACGGCCAGGACGCGGTGATCGGTGGCGGGGCGCCCCTCTTTCTTAACTTCGAGTCGCCAGCCGCCGCGCGTGATTTTGATCGACAGTTCATCGACCTTGCAGCGCGGATGGGAAGCTGCCCGATCGAACAGTCCGCAGAAGCCGTCTTGAAGTCCCTCGTCCCCAGCGACTGTCGTGAGGGCTTTTGCGAGTTCATGGACGGGAGTCGAGGCCAGGGCGATGGTCCCAACGCGGGCTTTCTCCGTGACGATTCTCTTCTCGCAGTGGTCGTGTTGACCGACGAGGATGATTGTTCGGCCGAGAATCCGTCGCTCTTCGCAGCGATCGATCCCGAGCGACCGACGGAGTTCACGCGCGTAACCCTCAACCTTCGCTGCACGACCTTTCCGGAAGCCCTCACGCCGGTCGCTCGCTACACCGAGGGTCTTTCGTTCCTGCGTCCCGATCCGCGACAGCTGGTGTACGCGCTGGTCGCGGGCTTTCCGCCCGGCTTTGGTTCGCTCGATGGGGTCGTGGACTACAACGCCGTGCTCGCTTCCCCCGACATGGAAATTCGTCCGGACGACTTCAGTACCAGTCGCGTTGCGCCCGCGTGCGAAGGCGAGGGGGGCCCGGCAACGCCAGCGCGACGCCTCCTCGGAATCGCGCAAGGGCTGGAAGCGCGCGGGACGCCAACGGTCGCTCAGTCGATTTGCGAGTCGCGCTACGATGGCTTGATCAACGGATTGACCCTTCGCATCGCGGAGCGCGCCCTCGAAACCTGCGAGCTCTGAACCTCGCTAGTTCGCGCGCACGACCCGGCGAGCGCCCTGTCCTTCGAGGTAGTCCGCAGCGCGATCGACGAGCGACCCGAGAAGGACGAGGTCTTCTCCCTCAAGCGTTGCGCCGCATCCGAGCGCTTTCTTCATCTCTTTCTGAAAGCGCGCGCGGTGGTCCGGCGCGATGCCGCTGATGCGGGTGACGGTTTTGCCGCCGCGGCCTTTCTTTTCGCGGCGGACCACCACTTTGCCCGCGAAGACAGGCCCGTCCTTCGTTTCTGGGGTTGCCGGTTCCTTGGGCGCAGCCGGCGCTTCCTTCGGTGCGAGCGCTGCAAAGGGATTGTGTGTGAGCGCCGAAGGCGGAGGCTTGTCGCGCTTGGCCACCGGCCGAGGGTAGCGCGGGAGCAAACGTCCTGACACCTTCCCGCGGTGGTTCGCCTCACCCTTCTCGCTGCGCTGCTCGTCGCCTGCGGCTCGTCTTCGGCGGCGCCGCCGGTTGTGACGCTAGAGCCCGTGACGATCGAAGGCTGGCCGGCGCTTCCTTGGCCGCCCGCGGGCATTGGGTTTCGCGCGCTCCTCGATCTTCACCGCCAGCTCGATGAACTTCCTGCCGCCGAGGGCGTGGCGTGGGCGCGCGACGTTCACGCTCCGTGGATCGAACGACGCGCGGAGCTCCTCGCGCATGCCGGGGAAGCCCGCCGCGAGCTCCGTCGCGGTCCGGCGCAGGAGATCCCGCTTGGCGCCGCGATTCATGGTGCGCTCCTTTCGCGAACCGCCGATCAGCTCGAGGATGTCGATCTACGCGCGCTTCCCCCGGAGGCCGCAGCGGCGGTTCGGGCGCCGGTGGTCGATCTTCGGCAGCGCGCGTCCGCGGCGTTCCAGGTCTGCGCGGACGAGCTCCATTCTCCTGAGCTCGACGCGTGGAGGCGCGCTTGCCTGACTCGGCAGCGCGCCCTCTCCGCGGGTCTTCCCCGCGATCCGTAGATCGCTACTCGTGGTCGTGGTCGTGGTCGGCGGCCATTTCGGTTGCGCCTTCCATGGTGGCGGCTTCCATGGTCGCCTCCGGATGCGCAGCCTCGCCGCTGCGGGTCGCCGAGATGTTCAGCTTGATCACGACGCCGTCTCGAATGAGGTCGTTCGGGCGTCCAGGGTAGTTAATGTTGAAGTCACGGCGGTTGATCGAGAACTCGCTGGTTGCGGTGACCGTTCCCTCCGCGATGGCGACCGTCGCCGGAAAAGACACCGTCTTCGTCACACCGTGAAGCGTGAGATCGCCAGTGATGGTGTGGGTCGCGTCGCCTTCCGCGCCGGCAGCGATGCGCGACGACTGAAAGGTCGCCGTCGGAAAACGCTCAACATCAAAGAAGTCTCCGGACTTCAGGTGCTCGGTCAGGTCGTCGCTGTCGGAAAAGAGCGACGCGGTCTGAATCGTGATGTTGAGGGTGCTCTCGGTGATGTGTTCCTCGTCGAACTCGAGCACGCCGCTCCACTCCCGGAAGCCGCCGTCGTGGCTTCCCGTGACCTTCGAGCCCACAAACGCGACCGTGCTGGACTCGCTCGCCGTCAGCTCAATGCGCTCCAAGTGCTCGGCGTGGTCGCCGTGATCGTGGTCGTCGTCGTCGTCGTGATCGTCGTCGTCGTGATCATGATCGTCGTCATGGTCTTCATGCTCGTCGTCGTGGTCGTGAACCTCCGCCGCGGGAACGTCTTCGGACGGGTCGTCGCACGCCATGACGAAGCCGTAGGTCAGAAAGAGCATCAGGGACAAAACACGCATGGGAACCTCCGAGTCGCGACGATGCCGCACTCCTGCAGGACACACCAGGGACAAGATCGTTCCACGAGCGCACCTGTTTTCTTCGGGTACGGCTGCACGCCGCGCGTGCGGGAACTCCCTCGCTCGTGACGCCAAGCTCGCCTCGCCCGCCGAAGTGCCTATAGAATCGACGTATGCCGAGTCTGAAGTGGGTCGCCCCGGAAGGACGTCCTCGCTCGTTCCCGATCTACAAGAAGATCACCTCGATTGGCCGCGGCGGCGGCAACGATGTCGCGATCGACGATCGCACCCTCGAGGAGTTTCACGCGCAGCTGGTGTTTGACGGTCGAGACTTCCAGCTTTCGGACGTCGACAAGGCGCCGCTGCTCGTCAACGGCAAGAAGAAGCGCCGCGCGAAGATTTTCCACAACGATCGAATTCAGCTGGGAGAGATCGAGCTGGTCTTCAGCGTTTACGACGAGCTGCAGGACACGAACGACGACGAGGACGATCGCAGCGCCGAGCTCGCTGGCATGGTGCGCCTCAGCGAGTTCAACCGGCGGCTTCTCGAGATTCGCGCTGTCCCGGAACAGATCGACGCACTCCTCGACGCGGTGATCGAGGTAACGCACGCGTCGAAGGGATTTGTGATCCTTCTCGAGAACGGCGAGGCGCAGGTCGCGGCGGCTCGCAATCTCGACAAGAAAGACATCCCGGACGGGGTCCGCCACCTTTCGGATTCGATCATTCAGCAGTGCGTCGAAACCAAGAAACCGCTGATCGTAAGCGACGCCCTGAACGACACGATGTTCAAGACGAGCGAAAGCGTCATGAACCTCAAGCTCTGTTCGGTGATGGCCGCGCCGCTGATGGCTCAGGGTCAGCTGCTCGGTTTGATCTACGTCGGAAACGACAACGTCGTCAGTCTCTTTGAGGAGTCATCTCTCGACGTGCTGACGATCTTTGCGGGTCAGGCGTCGCTGATCCTTCAGAACGCGATCCTTCTCGACCAGCTGGTTATCGACAAACGGCGGATGGCCGAGGAACTCGACGACAAACGTTTCGGCGACATCCTCGGGAGCTGCCCGCCGCTCCTCGACGTTCTCGAGAAGGTCGAGAAGGTCGCCACCACCGACATCAGTGTTCTCATCACCGGCGAGACCGGCACCGGAAAAGAGCTCATCGCCCGGGCGATTCACCGTCGCTCCCGGCGCAAAGACGGCCCCTTCGTGGTCGTGAACTGCGGCGCCATTCCGGAAAACCTCATGGAGTCGGAGCTCTTTGGCCACGTGCGGGGCGCATTTACGGGTGCGGTGGCGACGCGCGCGGGCAAGTTTCAGCAGGCGGATGGGGGCACGCTCTTTCTCGATGAGATCGGTGAGATGCCCCTCGCGCTCCAGGTCAAGCTCCTCCGCGCCCTCCAGGAGCGCGTGGTGATGAAGGTCGGCGACAACAAAGCGGAGTCGGTCGACATTCGCGTGGTCGCCGCCACCAACCGCGACCTCGAGACGGAGATTCAGAACAACGGATTTCGCGAGGACCTCTACTACCGCTTGAACGTAGTGAACCTTCATCTTCCGCCGCTGCGCGAGCGCGGAGACGACGTCGTGGTCATCGCCAAATACTTCCTCAAGAAGTACGCGAGCGAGTACGCCGCAAAGGTCAAAGGCTTTACGCCGGGCGCCCTCGCGGGAATGCAGAAGTACGAATGGCCGGGGAACATTCGCCAGCTCGAAAACCGCATCAAGAAGGCGGTCGTGCTCGCCGACAAAACGCTCGTGGGCCCCGAGGACCTCGACCTCTTTCCCGAAGCGCTCGTGGCGATCGTGCCTCTTAGCCAAGCCCGCGAGGAGTTCACCCGGCGCTACATTCTCGAGGTGCTCGAACGAAACAACGGCAACCGGACGAAAACCGCCCGCGACCTGGGAGTCGACCCGCGGACCATCTTTCGCTACCTCGAGCGCGAGCCCGACGCGCCGAGCCCGGGTTCCTAGGGGTCGCTCAGGTTTGCTGGAGGGCCAAGGCGGCCCCCACCGTGACATCGTTGTCATGATCGTGGATGCCGCCCTACATGGCACTCGGAAATTTCGGCCTTAGAATTACTGTGATTTCGTCGTGTTGACCCCTTCTCACGCCCCGGGCACGTGCCTTGCTTTGAAAGGAACCATGGCGCGGATTTCGATCGCGCTGGTCACCTGTATGGGCTGTCTGGTCACCGACAACGCGCAGCAACAAGCTGGCGAAAACTTCCCTCCCTCGATCGTGAGTGGCCCCGAAGCCGCCGACCAGGGCGTCGCCCTCAACCAGATCATTCGCGTGGACCTCGATACCTTCGAAGGCTCGGAGCTGCAGATTCCGGTGACCATTCGAGATCCCAACTTCAGCCAAGAACTCGAGTACGAGGTGTTCCTCGACTTCAACGAAGCGAGCGACAGCCCGGTGCAGTTTCTGGTCTCGGAACCGAACTCGGTGGTCCCGCCGGTGGGGACGCTCGCCCGTTCGCTTGTCGTGCGCGTTCCGGTCGCGCGCCTGACCACCGGCTGTCATCAGGTTGAGCTCCGGGTGAGTTCCGAGTTTCGCAACGCGCCGGACTTCCGCTTCGCCGTTGAGCCAGAGGACTTCGCGGAAGCGATTTGGTGGGTCAGCGTTGAAGATGAGGACAACCGCTCCGTCGAACTTTCGGAGTGCCCATGAGGCTTCGCTTTCTACTTCTCCTGGCTCTCGCGGCCTGCAGCAGCTTCGGCGACCCGCCGCTGACCGTTGAAAATCTCTGTGCGGGCGAAGGCGATTGCGCGAGCGGCGTGTGTGACCCGGAAGGGTTTTGCGTCACCACCGAAGGCGTCGACCTCGAGATTGCGGTGCGCGTGATTCCGTCGGCGGAGGATCCGAACCCAACCCTTAGCTCTTGGACCAGTCAGGTCTTTGTGCCGAACGGTGAGGCGCGTGACTTCACGCTCCCGACGCACGTGGACGTGGTGGGCCTGCTCCGCTGGCAAGAGTCGCGTGTTCCGGCGGAGGTCATCTTCACCCGCCCAGGGCTCGAGGGTCGCAGCGAAGAGCGCGTGCGCGTCAGCACGCTTTCGGAGCCGACGCGTATCGGGACGATGGAAGCGGATTTCGTGGCGCGTCTCGAAGCGGGCCAGATGTACGACGTGGAAGTTCGGCCCACCGCGGAAACGATGCCCGGGAGCGACACCCCCTGGCGCCGCACGCTTCCGCCGATTCGCCTTCTTCAGGTGACGACCCCCGACACGGTGGACGGGCGCGATGTCGTTTGGCCCGTCGAGATTCGTTTCCCGCCGCTCGACTCGGACTGTGGTGGTGGGACCTTTGCCGGCTGCGGCCTTCTCGGACAGATCGTGGACGCGGACGACCGGCCCGAAGCCGGCCTTCAGGTGCGCGCGGTCGAGGTCGAAACGGGCGCGGTGGTTTCCTCGACGGCGCTGACCGACGAGGAAGGTGCGTTCCGCATCACGACCGCTCCGGATGCGGGTGAGTATGTTCTTCGCGTGAGCGGCGGCGAGGGGCGTGAGCTCTTTCCCACGGTCTCGATCGATCCCGCGCTGCTTCCAGGAGAGGCGCGCATTCGGGTGCCGGCGCCTGACGCGGTGACCTATCGCGGCCGGGTCGAAGGAGAAGACGGAGCGCCGCTCGCCGGGGCGACGCTGAGCTTTGCCTCCGAAAACGTCTTCGACGAGACGGTGATGCTTCGGGGTAGCTTTGGAACCAGCACGACGACCGACGCCGAGGGTGAGTTTGAGGTCGACCTCCTCGCCGGCACGTACGAGATCGTTGTGTCGCCGACGGCCGGGCAGTTTTCAGTCCTGGCCGAAGAACTACGCATTGTGCCGTCCGCGACGGGCGCCCCGATCAGTGGGCAGCTTTTCGTTGCGCCGGAGCGCGCCCGTTTTGGGGGCACAATTCGCACGGCTCGGGAGGAGCTCGTTCCTGGGGTGTCAGTCGAGGCAGTCGCGCTTGGTGTGGGTGGCGACGATCTCCCCCGAGCCGTGACTTTTAATCGGTCGAGCGACACGGCCTCCGACACGGGCGGGCAGTTTCTTCTCCGTCTCGATCTTGGAAGCTACGACCTCTTCGTGAAGCCGGCTGCGGAAACGAACTACGGCTGGGTTGTGCTTCCGGGTCACGAGGTCGGCTCCCTGGATGCGACCGTCGTTACACCGTTCGAGCTCGCCGCTCCGGTACCGGTTCGAGGAACCCTTCGAAACGACGACGGCAGCTTTCTCGTCGGTGCCGAAGTCCGGGTCTTCGGTCGGTCGACGGATAGCGAGCGCTTTGTGGAACTTGGCCGAGGCCGCACGGACGACCAGGGCCAGTACCGCGTTCTTCTTTCGCCGCGTATCGCAAGCAGCGTTCGATAGTCCCTCGATCGTCGCGAAGCCCTGGACCAGGACGCCGACAACAGGTAACTCACCCGCGTGCGGAACCTCTACCTGCACTATGTGGATGACTCGCTGCGGCTGGGAGTCTCCGCGGATGCGCTTCGTCGGCTGGTCGATCGGGAACGCGAGACGCGCCGCCCGGTTTCCCTGAACGGACCGCTGGGCTCCGATACGTTCAGTGTGAGCTTCGACGACGCACATCGTTCAATCCTGGTCGCCGCCGACGTGCTGGCGGAGCGAGACGTTCCGGCGACACTCTTTGTCCCGACGGGCTATGTCGAAACGAGCGAGTCGTTCTTGCGCTGGGACGATCTTCGCGCGCTTCGAGATCGCGGCTGGCAGATCGGCTCGCACACCGTCTCGCATCTGCGCATGAGCTGGCGTCTTTACGACGAGGATGTCGGCGCGCACCGCGCGCGTCTCGATCGCGAATGCTGCGAGAGTCGCGAGGTTCTGGAGCGCGAGCTTGGCATCGACGTAACTCTCTTTGCCTACCCCTACGGCGAAGATCCCGAGATCGCGCGCGAGGCCGTTCGGGCCGCGGGTTATGCCCGCGCGTTTACGGTGCGCGATTCGATGGCTTGGCGCGAAGATCCGCTTTCGATTCCGCGCCTCGATGCCGCGCCCTTCGACGCGACGCAGGACGAGCCGGTCGGCATCAGCGTGGTGGTTCCGGCGTACGAGCGCGCCGAGATTCTCGCCGAAGTCGTGACCCGTCTCGCCTCGCAAAGCTACCCGGAGGACCGCTACGAAGTGCTCGTCATCGACGACGGATCCGAGAGTGATCTCCG
The DNA here is from genome assembly GCA_039186435.1 of Myxococcota bacterium. Lineage (GTDB taxonomy): Bacteria > Myxococcota_A > Polyangia > Polyangiales > Houyiibacteriaceae > JALVDI01. The sequence goes on from JBCDAA010000052.1 coordinate 14,359, forward strand.
GCCGATCTTCGCCGAGATGCCGAGCAACGTTCGGCTCTTTCAGCCCAAGGGTCGCGACGATACGTTTCGTGCAGGCCAGGCGCGTCAGTACGGCGCGAACCACGCGTCGTTTCCGATCCTCGCGTTCCTTGATGCCGATGTGGCGGTGGAGCCGGACTTCCTTTGGCACCTCGACTGGATTCATCGGCGCGAAGCGGATGCGGTCGTTCTCGGGTACCTCTCCGGCTACAACCTGCACGACCTCGGTTTTCGTCACACGCTCGGGGGCCTCGACGGGACGATCATTCCCGACCGTTCGCGAGAGCCGACGTTCCGCGGCTGCCTCGACAACCTCGACTGGCTCGAAACGCCCTGGGAGCTTTGCTACACGGGCAACCTTTCGCTCCCGAAGGCGCTGCTCGATCGCATCGACGGCTTTGCGGACGTCTTTCAAGGATGGGGGCTCGAGGATGTCGACCTTGGCGTTCGCCTGCATGAAGCCGGCGCCCGATGGGTCGTGTCTCGCTGGGCCGTGGGCTTTCACCTCAGCGATCCCGACGAGGACGCGCCGCGCAATCCCTTCCGCAAGTGCGAGCCCATTCGCGCCGACTTTGCGGGCTTTGAAGCCAACCTTGCGCTTTTGGAAACGCGCCATGGCGACTCGTCGCTGAAGGCGTTTGCGGCGCGAAGCCGAAGCGACATCGAGGAGACCTGCGGGCGACCCAATACCGTGGGCATCGAGATGGGGGGTCAGCGCCGCTATCGAAGCCCCTACGATAAGCTTCTGCATCGGGTGCATCCGGGCGGAATCCCGCGCCACGAGCTCTTGGATCGCGTCGCCTACGCGTCGAAGGTTGGGGCGTCGCAAATCTACCTTCTCGGCGGCGCGCCGATGGAGCATCCGGCGGTGGAGGAGCTCGTTCGCGAGGCGCGCAAGGTTGTTTCGTGGGTGTCCGCGCAAACGCTCGTGTACCCCTTTGCGGACGCGGACTGCGCGACGCGAATGAGAGATGCAGGGCTCGGCGGGGTGACCGCTCTCGTCTGGGCCTTCGACGAAGCGCGCCACGAAGCGGCGGGTCCCGGACCGTGGGCACTCTTTCGCGCAGGCTGGGAAGCTCTCGCGCGAAGCGAACTCGAGGTGGCTGCGCGCGTCATCGTCACTCCGGAAACGGTGGATGGACTTGCGGCCACGCTGCGCGAGCTCGAAGGGTTCAAGATCGACGAAGTCGCGATCACGGATCCATCCCTCGCCGACGTGGTGCGCGACCTCGGTCACAAACCCTGCCCCGCACGTCCTTAGGCTCGCACGGACGGACTACACGCCGCGCCGGTCGCCCCAAAGCGTGATGTGAAGGCGGGTACCGAGGTTGTAGCCGTCGCGAATGCAGTGGTCGGCGAGCCATGCGCTTCGCGATGCGAGCGTTTCCGCGTCGGTTCCTTCAGGCATGAGCCAAACTCGGTCGGCGGGGATCCCGTACGTCTCGATCATCTCGCGCGCCTCCACGAGATCGCCTTCTCCCTGCACGACGAACTTGAAGAACGCGCTTGGCTGGGCGGCGAACCACCGAAGGGCAGGGTCGACGCGCGACTTCGCACCATTTCCTGCGCTGGTGAGTTTCGGCGAGACGTTCCACTGGGCAACCTGCTCCGCGAAGCGCTCCCGAGGGACGAGCGTGCCGGCGGTTTCGACTTCTATGGTCGCGGAGAGGTCGTGCAACAAGGCTTCGAGCGCCTCTTGTTGGAGCAAGGGCTCGCCTCCGGTGAGCACGATTCGCGTCGCTTTGGAGACCTGGTGACGCACCGTGGCAAGGTCCATCGTGCGAATCTCGGCGCGCAGGTCGTAGCGACTCGCGTCCCAGGTATAGGGCGTGTCGCACCAGGCGCACCGGAGGTTGCAGAGCCCGAGGCGCAAAAAAGTGCATGGGCGACCCACGCTTGGCCCTTCGCCCTGAACGCTGTCGAAGATCTCCGAAACGAGGAGCCGATCGGGAGCGATGCGCAGTCCCACGACGGCACTCTCCCACGAGTGCGCTTGCATGTCCCCCCCGACCATGCGCTAACGTTCAAGAGGGGTACGAATGCGCATCATCATGATCTTTGCGCTTCTCACGGGGCTCGCATTCGCAGGGCTCGCGTGCGGAGGTTCGAGCGACGACCCGCCGCCGATCGTGCCGGAAGAAGAGCCGACGGCTGGTGCTGAGGTTGCGCCAGAGCCAGAGCCTACCGGCGTCACGGAAGCCGACGCGGTGACGATCGCGATCAACCTCGCCGAAGCCGAGGGGTACGACCTCTCTCTCTACAGCGACATCACGGTGCATCACGCCGAAAACGGGGACTGGCTCGTGCAGCTGCGACGCCCGATGTCGACGCGTTTCCTCGAGGTCACCGTGCACAAGGTGTCTGGAGACGCGGACCTCACCCAGCGCGCCACGAGTCATTGAGGTGCTATTGCGCGTTGTAGGCGCGGCTGTGGACCGAGAGCCGTAGACCCGCGAGCACTTCCTGGCGAAGAGGGTCGTAGCCGGCGTGAACGCCAACACTGAGCGCGGGGGATCGAAACACGTCCACCCCGATCCGCGCGGTGAGCGTCCAGTCGGCAAGCGCGCGCGAGAGTTCCTCGATGCAGTCCGCGTGTTCCGTTTCGAGATCCAAGAGAGACGCGCGAATGCCGCCCGCGAGCTCCGCGAAGAGCTGCAGGTTGCGAACCGGAAGGGCCACGCCTGCGATCGCTTCGGCGCCGACGACTACGATGCGGTTGACGCGTACCTGGAGATCGCCCGAACGAAACTCGTCGCCGCGCGTTGCGCCGAGGGAACCTTGAACACCGACGTAGAAATAGCGCGCCGGAAAAAAGGTGAGACGCGGCTGAAGGTAGAACTGTCGCCGTCGATCGAAGGAAGCGACATCGACGCGGTACTGGTTGTCGTGGTGCGAGGTTCGAAAGCGGAGGTCGCCGAGTCGAAGGCCGCGAACTCCCGTCTCGAGCGAAAGCACGACCGGGCGACGTCCGCTGACGTTCCAGCCGCGTCCAAACTCGCCGCTCGAGCACGTCGTTTCACCGACGAGAGCTGTGGCGTCGACGCAGGCTTCCTCGGTGTCGGTCGATTCCGAGTCGCTGCTCCAGGAGCTTGAAGAGTCGTTCGAAGACTCGCTCGAAGACGCCTCGGTTCCGCACGAGCTGGGTTCCGCCTTTGCGAGGTTTGCGTAAAGAAGCGTCAGCGCGATCGCCCACTTCATGGTGCACCTCGTCGAAAGCACAGGGCTTCAGTTCCGTCGGGGAGGTTGATGCAGAGCTGCTTCGCGTTGGCGACCGGTCCGTAGCCGATGACCTCCCTGCCACGGGAGTGGCCGTCCAACACCCCCGCGCGAATCTCTCCCCGAGGATCGTGGGCGGCGAGGAGTCGGGCTTCTCCCTCGGCGCTTAAGGCCGCGACTTCCATGCGCGAGAGATCGAGCGCGACGGCAGCACGGCAGCGATTGGCGAACTCGTAGTCCAGCGCGACCAACCCAAGGTCGGCCGCGGTGTCGTCAGCGATCTCGCGGACGCGGAACTCAAGACATCCCACCACCCGATCGGGGCTAGGAAGTCCGCTCCTCGGGGAGGCTGCCGCACAGCCCATCAAGCAAGCGACGAGAGCAACGAAGCGCATCGGCATCGATCAGCCTACGGCCTTGCAAACGTCAGTTTCCCGGCGAGCATGAAAACGGGGGGTTCCCCTGCGAAGTACGCTACGCGGACTGTAAGCGGCAGTTCACGCGTTGCGATCGATCGCTGCTCGACGCCTCCGGAACGCGAGCAAGAGAAGAAACGCGGTCGCGCCGGCGCTGGATCCGCCGACCGCGCATCCCGACGACCCCGAGACGAAGGACACGGAGCACTCGGTGTTGTCCGCGTTGGGATCGATCCGGTCGCTACTTGGCCGAAGAATGATCTGGCCTTCGGAGACTCCGTCCGCCCGCGTCGCTTGGACTTCGACGCGGACGCTCTCGCCCATGGGGAGGTTGCCAAGATCACGACAGATAAAGCCACCTCCGTCGTTGAGGGTGCAGTCCTGGCGACCGCCTTCGCGTTCCACGAACGCCTCGAGAACCATGGCGCCTAGGACACTTCCTCGAACGACGACATTCGGCGCGCTTTCGGGGCCGTTGTTGCGCAGCTCCGATGACATGCGGAAGGGGTCGCCGCCGGTCCGGAACATCGGAATCTCATCGGTGAAGACCTCGTCACCCACGGTGACGCTTGAAACGCTGCACTCCAGATCCGCGCCGGGGTCTTCGGGGCCGGGAACGAAGATGGGGTCCATCAACTCCGTCAGCATCAGCTCGCTCATGTTGTCAGCGGGGTTTTGTTCGTCCCCATCGGAGCTGACCGTTGCCTGAAACGTGAACGGGGGCTCTTCGCTGAGGTCGAAGCGAAGCGAAAATACTTCCTCCCCTTCTGCGGCGAGCGCGGGAATCGTGCAGCGAACTTCCGACGCCGACGATCCTGTTTCGCATTCCTCCGGGAGCTCCGCAGAAGCCGTGCTCGCCGGCCCGCTCACAACCAGCTGCACTCGCGGAGCGACGTTTGCGCCGATGTTGCGGACCGTGACCTCGAGACCGACCTGGCCTTCCGGGGCCCGCACGTCGGTGAGCTCGACCTGAAGATCGACCTCCTCCTGAATCGGTTCGGCGAAGAAGGCTTGAAGGTCGCCCTCGAACATGCCGGAGCCCGTCACCGCGCCACGATCGTTGATGGCGGTGACGCTCAGAATCGCCCATCCATGTCCGTCGGGAAGCAGGTCGACAAAGGGCTGCCAGCTACCGCCCGCGTAGATGTAGCCTCCCCCGGGCCGCCGAAGACCGACGACCGTACCGACGTCGTTCATGTCCAATGCTTCGCCGTCCCCGAGGATCGTGAACGTGTCGTCGTTCGAGTCGTAGAGAAAGACCTGCGGCACGTCGGACTGGCCCGTTCCGGCAACGAGACCGCGGCGAGTTACCGCCACCGGGTCCTCGTTGACGAGCCCCTCCACCTCGTTGCCGGTTTCATCGATCATTCGGTGATCGAAGGTGGAAACGCTCCCGTCGAAGATGAACCCGATGGACGCAAACTCGTCCATCGCCTGCACGCGCCCGAGGATCGTCCCGTCGTCCGTGATTCCAGAGACGAACCAGTTGTCGTCTTCGTCCCCGTCCACGTGCTCCCAGATAGGCGTGAAGGCGTCGTCGCGAACAAACACCGGGACGCCTCCGCCAGCGGGATTTCCAGAGGTGCCGACAATGTCGAGATCGCGATTCATGCCGGCCAGGATGCTTCCGCAGTCGGGCATCGAGACTTCGGGTTCGTCGATCCAACCAAGCTCGGTGATCGCGCCGTCCCAGGTAAACATCCGCCGAGAGGTTGGCGGAAAGCAGTCCATCTCGCGCGGATCCGCTCGGTCGTTGTCGAGTTCGAGGGTGCCGCCCACCACTCCGTCGTCGGTAAGGATCGAAACTTCGACTTCCCCTTCATCGTTGTCGATCACGCGAAAGCCATCCGCCGCGTCCCACACAAACGCGTTCGACTCCATACCCGGACCGGGGTCGTAGGTTCCGAGGACCTGGTCGATGCCATTGATGTCGACGCCAGCGCCCTGTTCGCCCCCCGCGGGAGGAAAGCCGATCGCGGTGATTTGGTACTGCTGCGCCGAAACCTTCGAGGCGAGCAAAAGAGCGGCGATCGAAAGGAAGCGCATGCCTCAGTCTACCGCCCGGAGGGTCGAGGGGACGACCTCTAGATGACGCTTTCGGCCGGATGTGGCAGGCTCCGCGCCCGTGACTTCGATGCGCGCGACGCTCGTGATTCCCACCTACAATCGTGCGGAGCGTTTGCGCGCGCTCTTGCACTGCGTCGCGCAGCAGGAAGGCGCGCTCGCTCGGGTGATCGTTTGTGACGACGGGTCGTCCGATCACACCCGTGAGGTCGCCACCTCCTTCGAGGATCGCTTGCCGCTGGTGTACGCGCACCAGGAGGACCTCGGCTTTCGAGCAGGTCAGGCGCGCAACCTCGGCATCGATCGCGCCATTGGCGAGGTGGTCATCTTCGTGGATGACGACGTCCTGCTTCGTCCGGATTTTGTGGAAGCGCATCTCGCGGTGCATCGCGAGCAAGACGTGCCGAGCATCGTTCTCGGGTTTCGTCACCGAACGGACGCCTTTGTCGCGGAGATGCCGACCTGGGCGCAGATCGTCTCGGAAGAGCGGGACGATCGCGTGGGCGATCTACGAGGCGCCGAAGTTCACGATCATCCGCAGCCGTGGATCTTCGTGTACTCCTGCAACTTCTCCATTCGCCTCGGCCATGAGGAGCTGCGGTTCGACGAAGGGTTTCGCGGCTGGGGGATGGAGGATACGGAGCTCGGGTATCGGCTCCATCATGCGGGCTACCGGATCCTCGCAGCGCCGCAGGCCCGCGTGCTTCACGTCGAAGACCCGGCTCCCCGGGATCCCTTTCGCTGCGAGGCGAGAGAGCTGCCGCCGAGCTACACGACCTACGTGCAAAACGCGGTCTACTTCATGGACAAGTACCCGGAGGACGAAGAGCTCGCGGCGTGGATTCGCGGGGACATCCGCTGGTACATCCTCGACGAGCACGGCCGCTGGGTGAAGAACGGCTTCGAAAACGACGTCGAGTTCGTGATCGAGACCTGCCGAAAGCAAATTGCGGCGCGGCAGGCTCCCGCCGCCGAGTAGGCCAACACTTCTTAACATTGCGGGTTGTGGGTCGCGACCACACACATAGATCGTGTCCCGCTTCGCGATCTTCCTCCTCGTTCTTCACGTCGCGCTCTTCGGTCTCGGCTACTACGTCCATCGACGCTCAACGAAGGTCTTTGGTCTCCAGCGCCGCGGTCGGTGGATCCTCGCGCTTTCGATGATCGCGGGAGTCGCGCTTTTTTCGCTCTCGCGAATTCTAGACGTGTCGAATGGCGTTCAGGTGGTGATGTCGATCGCCGGGACCTGCGTTGCGCTCGGCATCGTGATGGCCGCGGGTCTTCTCTTTCACGTCGACGCCGCAGGTGGCGTTTGGTGGGCCATCGACAAGGTGCGAAAGGCGCCGAAGCCGGCCGAGGGCGCGACCATGACGCGGCGCAAGTTTGTCGAAAAGACGTCCGCGGCGGCCATCGTGACCGGCGTGGGCTCCTCGAGCTACGGAGCGCTTCTCGGGCGGCACGACTACGCGCTCGAGACGGTGGCGATCCCGCTGCCAGGGCTACCGCGCCAGCTCGATGGCTACACGATCGTGCAGCTCTCCGACATCCACTTCGGAACCTTCGTGCAAGAGCCGGAGCTTCGAACAGCAGAGGCGCTCGTCCGCGACGCGCGGCCTGATGCGATCGTTCTCACGGGCGATCTCGTCGATCACGATCCGCGCTACGTTTCGTTCCTTGGGGAGCTCGTGCGCCGCCTTGGCAGTCTCTCGCGCGATGGGGTGTTCGCGATTCCCGGAAATCACGATCACTACGCGGGCGTCGAGGAAGTCGTCGATACGCTGCGCCGTGCCGGTGCTGCGGCGCTGGTTAACGACGGGCGGGTGATCGCGGACGGGAGCATTGCGCTTCTCGGCGTGGACGATCTTTGGGCGCGGCGGGCGAGCGGTTCCGGGGGGCCCGATCTTCAGCGCGCCCTCGACCAGGTGCCCGAGGCGCTCCCGAAGATTCTGCTGGCGCATCAGCCCGTCTTCTTTGAGCAGTCGGCGGCTCACGTGCAGCTTCAGCTCAGCGGTCATACCCACGGCGGTCAGGTGAGCCTGGGCTGGAACCCGGCGGAGATTGTGCTGCCCCACGGCTGGGTTCGCGGACGCTACGACGAGCTCGGCAGCACGCTCTACGTGAATCGCGGGTTCGGAACGGCGGGACCGCCGGCGCGGGTGATGTCGCCGCCCGAGGTGACGAAGATCGTGCTGACGTCGGCGTAGCCCTCAGTCGTCGTCCTTCTTCAGCGCGCCGAAGATCATCGGGACGAGCAAGCCCGCGAAGACCAAACCGAACGCGACGAGCGGCCGCTCCGTAATCGAGGTCCAAAGGGTGTTGGCCTCGTCGACGGCGTCCCCTACCGCGACGGACGCGAAGAGTCGAACGACGCCGTAGCCGACGCCCGTTCCGAGTAACCCGAGGATCCCGACCGCGCCCCACGCAGGGACCTTGTGAAAGAGAGAGCCGATTTTTCGCAGGACGGGCACCAGGAGGCCGGTGGCCGCGAGGTAGTTCGGAAAGAACATGCCGGCGCTCATCATCGCGAAGAACTGCGCGCGCTGGGCGAGGGGCCAGTCGGCCGGCGGGGTGGGATCGATGGGCCCGATCGAGATGTCCCAGGTCTGGAGGACCACCACCGCGAGGTAGGTGAACGCAAACGTGAACGCGAGCTTTACCGGGCGCGAGTTGATGCGCATCCACAGGGGAAGCGAGTCGAGGGTGTCGCCGTAGTCGAGGCGGCTCTCGAAATAGCCCTCGATGAAGAGCAGCGGAAAGGTCACGAGGAGCAATCCGCCGGACACGCCGGCGGGAAGCATGAGGGCGACTTCCTCGAACCGGGTTGCGACGCAGGCCGCATGAAAGATGCCCGCGAGGACAAAGAAGGGCGCTAATGACCCCGGAAGAAAATAGCCTTTCTTGGCCTTGCGCTCCTCGTCTGCCACGGGCGGACCATACCGCTCGAAACTCTCGCGCTACAACACCTGTCGGCTGATGACGTCGTTGTTGTTGCGGGCATCGAAACGCTCGGCGATCGCTTGGACCTCGGCGGCGAAGAAGTCGCGAAGGACGACCGGATCGTCCGTTTCTGGGACGCCGTCCATGCGAATCGAGACCTGGGCATCAAGGACGGCGAAGAGGTCGCGGCACGCGGCGTAAAACCACATCTTTCGGTCCGCGATGCGGTTGCCAAGGGCCCACGGGAGATGCCGCCGGGCGAGCTCGAGGGCGCGTTCGTGGTTTCCGATCGCGGTGAGGTAGACGATGTGTCGCGAGACCGCCCAGACGAAGTCTCGGTTGTCTCGAACCATCGGGTAGCCCACGTCGTGAAAGCGCGCGGCCTCGTCCTGCTTTCCAAGTTCCATCGCGCTCTCGAGAAGTCGCGCGTACGTTTCGTGGGGAACCTCCGCGCAGCCGAGCGCCCCATTGAGGAGCGGCCCCGCAACCTGAAGCGCGCGTTCGTGCTCACCTCGGTGCGCGTGAAAATGCGCCTGAAAACTCACTTCGCACGCCTCGCAATCCGCGTAGAGATCGCGCGGCGCCCACTGCCACTTTCGGTAGTGCGCGTACGCCTCCTCCGGGTCGTCGCTCGTGTCGATCGCAACGCGCGTCCAGGCCATGTGCACAGGCCGCAGGCTGAAGCCGTGCTTTTGGTAGCGCTCTTCCATGTCCTCTAACGTCTCGCGAATCTGCCGAAGACTGACCTGCGGGTACCAGGGGACCTGAAGCGACATCCACTTGTAGGCCCAGAGGACGTCGACGCCGCCCAGGAACATGCCGAGCAGTGCGCTCGACTCCTTGAAGCGTTCGGGGTTCTGCTTGGTTTTCGCGGCGAGCCATCCGAACGCCACGAATCCTTTTTCGGGGTAGCCACCAAAGACGGCCGCCTCGACGAGACCAAGGCGCGCGTCGAAGGCCGCGAGCTCTTCGCCAGCCGCGTCCGCCTCCCGTACGGCTTCTTCAACCTTGCTGATGCGCTCGGCGCCGTAGCCCATCTCGGACGCCTCCTGGAGGATCTCCGCGACCTTCGTCTCCACGGCGTTCTTCGGTTTTTCGTCGGACATCGCCCCCAATCTACGCGATTCGGTCTCGGTGCACCCCTACCCAAGGCCACCGATGAGCCCTACCCACCGGCCGTGGGTTTCCTCGGCAGCCTTCTGGATCGCTCGATCGTCTTTTCCTTCGACAAAACCGGCTTTCGGCGGCACGCGAAGCGCTTTGTGCCAAGCGATCTCGACGTCGATCTGCGAGGGCAGGTTTGCCTCGTGACGGGGGCGAGCTCGGGGCTTGGCGTCGCCGTTGTTCGAGGGTTGGCGGAGCGCGGCGCGGAAGTGCGAATGCTCTGCCGCAACGTTTCAAAGGGAGAGGCGGTTCGTGCCGAACTGCCCGATGCCGCCAACGTGGTGGTCGACCGGATCGACTTGAGCGACTTCGCGTCCATTCGCGCGTTCGCCGAGTCCTTCCCTCGGGATCGTGTCGACGTCCTCGTTCACAACGCGGGCGTGCTTCCGGACGCGCAGCAGACGACCGCGGACGACCTCGAGCTGACCGCGGCGACCAACCTCGTCGGCCCTTTTCTCCTCACGCACTGCCTGTGGCCGAAGCTTCGTCACGGCGCGCGCATGGTTCATGTCTCGTCGGGCGGGATGTATGCGGAGCCTCTCGAGGTAGACGCGCTTCTTTCTCCGCCTGCGCCTTTCGATGGCGTTCGGGCCTACGCGCGAACGAAGCGCGCGCAGGTTGTCCTCACGAAGCTGCTGGACGCGCGCTCGCCGCTTCGAGTGAGTTCGATGCACCCGGGCTGGGCGGATACGCCCGGCGTGGCCTCGTCTCTGCCGCGCTTTTATGCGCTGACGAAAGTGATCCTTCGAACGCCGGAGGAAGGCGCGGATACGATCGTCTGGCTTGCTGCGAGTCCCGCCGCTTCAGCGCCGAAGGGGCAGTTCTTTTTCGATCGCCAGCCGCAGCCGATCCACCTCTCATCCAAGACCCACACCAGCTCCGATGAGGAGCGACGGCTTTGGACGACCCTCTGTGCGCTTGTGGGCGCCGATCCGGAAAAGGACTTTCGATGATTCGAATCGAAGAACGAGTTCAGCTCTCACGGCCCGCCGATGAGGTCTTCGTCTTTCTCGCCGACTTTCGAAACCTCCCCGCGTGGGATCCGGGAATCGTGGAAGCGACGAAGACGGACCGTAGCGACGTGGTCGAAGTGGGCTCGCGCTACGACGTCGTGGCCTCGTTTCTGAAGCAGCGGGTACCGATGCGCTACCGCGTTGCGGTGTACGACGCGGATGCCCGGCGGGCTGAACTCGTTGGCGAGACTCCGACGCTTCGAGCGACCGACCGCATTCAGGTCGTGCCGCGCGGAGAGGGGTGCGAGGTTCACTGGCAGGCCGACTTCGAGTTCAAGGGGCCGCTGCGTTTGGGCGACTTTCTTATGCGACCGCTGATGCGTCGACTTGGACGAACTGCGATGGACGGTCTTCGTCGACGAATGTCCTGACGACGTCGTCGACGCGCTGCCATTGCTCGTAGAGAAACACCGTGCGGGCGTCGACGTCTCGGGGCACGTCGCGGGCGGGGACGCGCCAGAAACGAATGTGCAGCGTGCGGCCCACCATATCGCCCGAGATCAGGTCGCGAAACGTTGCGAACCCTTCGAAGCCGGCGTGGCTGCAAAAGACCACGTCGACGTCCGGGGCGGCGTCGAGCAGCGCGCTCAATCCACCGAGACGAGGCGGGAGCGTGTGGCAGAGACGCGACGCTCGTTCGAAGTGGACCGAGTCTTTCATCTTGTCGAGGACACGCGCGCGTTTGGCGGGCTGAAAACGCGTGCCCTCCGGATAGATGATAACCCCCTGCTGAGGTCCGAGATCCTTTGCGAGGGTAGCGATCGCCTCGAGGTCGGCCGGGGTGGGGCGCGCGCGATCCACAAAGTGGTTGGGGAGCCGGTTGCCGACCACGTCCAAACAAGGGTCGACCAAGAGCTCTTTCTTGAGGACGTAGCGAAGCTGAATGCCCTCGGGGCGCGTCACCGCAACAGCCGGAAGGAGCGCATCCGCGAGACTCGCGTGACGGAGAAAGAGCAAGATCGGCCCCGGCGTGACGCTACCTTCGCCTTGAATGTCGACGCGAAGACTGAGCAAGCGACACGCCACCGAAAAGAGGGTGCACGCCCACCACTCCTGAAGGGCGTAGAGGCGCGCTTCCGATCGTCCCGCGAAGAGCGCTCCGATCAAACCCACCAGCTCGAGGGAGCTGTAGACCAAGACGAAGAGAAGCATGCGAACGAGCACAAAGCGGCGTCGACGCAGGACTCCGACGAGGGTCAGCACCGTTAGCGTCGCCGGCAGCGTTGCGACGGCCAGCATCCAAAGCAGGAAGAGGGCTGGAATCGTAATCAACCGGCGACGAATCGTAGGCACCGCCGGGGCGTAGGGACACGCCGTGAGCTCGGCGACCCTCTATTGAAGCGTCGGTCCCGAATCGCGGTTGAGGCCCCATTCGATCAAGTCGAGAAGTCCGACGTTCAGAAGCGACATTTCCTCTGGGCGCAGCGCGTGGTGACCCAAAAGCAGCGCTTGCACGTAGAGCATCTGAACGGTCAGCTGCAGTGCTCGATCGTCGGCGACTCGCGCGAGGCGTCCGACGAGGGGGTTGTTTGCGTTGAAGACCAGGACGGCGCGAGCGCTCGTATCTTCGGCGAGGGTGTCGAGCATCGACCCCCAGACGCTTCCTTCGTCTTGGGCGCGGCGGGATACATCGATGGCCCGCGCGAAGGTGGCGTCCTGGCCGGTGACGTAGAGCACCGGAAGATCGTCGGGCGCAAAGCGTTTGAGGTCGACCTCGCACTCAAAGCCGTGAAGTGTTCGCGCGGCGACCTGGAGAAGCGATCCAAAGCGATCGATCTCTCCGTCGACGTCCGCGAGCGCTGATGCGAGGTCCGTCGCGTCGACTTCCTGAACGTGGAGGTTTTCGAAGCGATCCTGAACCCGGCGGAGGAGGTCCCGGTCGTAGCTGTAGCCAGCGTTCACGACGAGAATTCGCTGGGCCGATGCGACCTGGGCGATCTGACGAAAGACGTCGACGGTCGGCGCGTAGTGCACGCGGTCGTAGCGCGCGCGAATTTCGCCGAAGTTCATCCGGCCCATTGAGGTTTCGAAGGGAAGAAGATCGATGAAGAGGTCGAAGAGCTCGGCGTCGTGAACGGCGACGGCTTTGATCGCTCGAAAGTGAAGCGCGATCAGCGCTTCGAGACGGAGGGGGTCGTTCTTCTGGAGATCGACGAGGTAGTTTCGGAGCGCGTCGCCAAGGGCTTTGCGCGTGTGCTGCAAGGCGTCGTCCTCGTAGAACGATTCGCGCGATGCGGTCGGTCGAAGACGAGTCACATTCATCACGCACGTGACGAAGAACGCCCACTTCGGAAGCAGGTTGTCGACGCGTTCACCGAGGAGCATGTCCTTGAGGTAAACGCGCTGCTGCGCCGGAGCGGTAGGCGGTGGCGAGTAGGGGAGAACGAATGCCAGGCCCTCAACCCCCTCGGACTGGAGCGGGATGACGTCGAAGAAGGGGACCGACGTTCCGAGCACACGCTGCCCGAACTCGAGGGACGCCTCGCGCGCTTCGCTAGCGCTCTCAAACGTTCGGCGCCACGGCGGTCGCTCGTTGACGCGGCGGGTCGACACCCCCTCGATCACCTCGATTGGAAAGGGCAAGAGCGCTCCGAAATGAGCGGCGAGTTCCTCCACCTTTTCGACAGCAAACCACTCCTGCATCTCGGGCTTTGCGACGAGGTGAACCGTGGTCCCAACCGGCACCGAGTCTTCGGCAACCTCGTCCATCTCGTAGGTGCCATCCGCCTTGCCGCGCCAGCGAATGCCCGGGCCGCCTTTTGCGGAGCGGGTGACGACCGCGATCTCATCGCTCACCACAAAGCAGCTCAGGAGGCCGATGCCGAACTGTCCGATGTAGTCGCTGCGGTCGAGGTCCTCGCGTTTCGAAGATGCGCCGATGGTGGAGAGGAACTGGTGGACTTCTGCGTCGGTGAGTCCAATCCCGTTGTCTTCGACGGTGAGCTGCGGTCGGTCGCCGCCGTGAACGCTAATCCGAACATGACCCTCGGGGGCGTCTCCCTGAGCGGCGCGTGCACGAATCGCGTCGGTCGCGTTCTGCAGGAGCTCTCGCACGTAGACGTTCGGCGAGGAGTAGAGGTGGTTCGACAGCAGATCGATGATGCCGCCGAGATGGATTTGAAATCGAAACTCAGCCATGGACGCCTACAAGAAAAGGGCAAGCCAAGGCTTACCCCCGAGCGAAGGAAGGCGCACCCCCGTTCAGAGGTGCGCCTTGAACCTTGAGACTTGCGCCTCGACCTACGCGTCGGCCTTCGCGGCGTCCGCCTTGGCTTCCTTGGTCTTCTGGCCCTTTTCCGCGGCCCACTTGCGGATCTCATCGCGGAACCAGTTGTCGGCGGACTCGGTCCACTTCATCTTCTCGCGGATGTACGCCACGGTGTCCTTTTCGATGTCCGTGTAGGCGTCGCCGTCCTTGACCTTCTTCAGAAGCATCTCGGCATCTTCCTGAGAGATGCGTCCGTCACCACGGCCCGCAATGGCCTTTTCGGCGGCTTCGATGAGGCCCGCGTCGTACTTCTTGCCGTCGATTTCTTTGTAGTAGCTCATCCTGAGTTCCTTTCTTTGGGTTGCCTCTCCAGTGCTCGCGCGCCGGTATACGATCGGTCGTGGAAGAATCTCCATCGCCATTTGCGTCGGAGCGGTCAGAAGTTGGTCATAGCGGGCAAAAACGGTGCCCTGAAGAGTTAACAACCTCATGATTTTGCTGCGGAAAGAGCGCGTCTTGGCTGGCATCGGATCTGCAAAGAAATCCTTTGTGAGAACCCTTTGGCTACTTCTGGTTGGGTGCGCAGGAGCCGGCGCCGCGGTGGGAACGGACGCAAACGTTGTGGATGCGGGCGCCCCCGATGCCGCGCTTCCCGATGGAGCGACGGACGAAGACGCGGCGGTTGCAGAGACCACGGCAGCGGTGTCCCACCGGCGCGAGTTTCGCGGTACATGGATCGCGACCGTTTCGCGCATCAACTGGCCCACCGCCCGGGATGCCACCGCGCAGCAGGCGGAGCTCCGTTCGATCTTGGACGCGGCGGAGCAAGCGGGACTGAACGCGGTCTTCTTTCAGGTGCGTCCGGAGGCGGATGCGCTCTATCGCTCGACCCTGGAACCGTGGAGTCGTTATCTCACGGGCACCCAGGGGGAGGATCCTGGGTACGATCCGCTTTCCTTTGCGATCGACGAAGCGCACGCGCGTGGTCTTGAGCTCCACGCGTGGCTGAATCCCTATCGTGCCCGCGCAGGAAGCGGCGCGACCGCTGCCACCCACGTGAGCCAGACGATGCCCGACGCGGTGATTCGCTACGGCTCGCTCCTGTGGCTCGACCCGGGCGACCCAAGGGCCTTCGACCACACCGTTGCGGTCGTGCGCGACCTGACCGAGCGCTACGACCTCGATGGGATTCATTTCGACGACTACTTCTATCCCTACCCGCAAGACGGCGCGGTCTTTGACGACGACGCAACCTACCGCGCGTACGGCGATGGAATGAGTCGCGCGGATTGGCGTCGCGACAACGTGAACCGGATGGTCGCCCGCGTGTCGGAGGTTGTCGCAGAGACGCGTGCGGACGTGCGCTGGGGGATCTCGCCCTTTGGAATCTATCGACCGGGCATGCCGGAGGGCGTTGTCGGTCTCGATCAGTACGCGACGCTCTACGCCGATCCTCTCGCGTGGATGGACAACGGCTGGGTCGACTACCTTGCGCCGCAGCTCTATTGGCCCACGACGTCGACGGGACAGCGCTACGAAGATCTCACGCGATGGTGGGCCGCGCGCGCGGATTCGAGTGGACGCCACCTGCTGATCGGCAACGCGGCGTCGCGCGGGTTCGGTCTCGACGAGTACCGCGCCGAGATGGAGATCTTGCGAGCGCATCGCGACGGCGCGGTGTGGTGGTCGGTCGGTCCGCTCGTGGAAAACGAAGACGGGCTCCGCGACATGCTTCGAGGCGAGTACTACGATCGACCGGCAGCGACTCCTCCTCTGGTAGGCGCGAGCGGGGTGCCCAACATTCCGGTGGTGGAGGATGGCCAGGTCGTCAGCAGCGCAGAGGGAGTGCGCTACTGGGCGGTCTATGCCGAGGTGGACGGTCGATGGGAGCTTCGGGAGCTTGTGCCGTCCGCAGAGACGCGGCTGCCGCTTGAGGGGCGCTCTGCGGTTTCAGCGATCGGGCGAAACGGTCTCGAGAGCCTCGGGACCCTCACGGATGGAGTGGTGCACGTCGACCCCGACCCGCCGAGAGCGTCCTGCGTTCATAGCTTTGGGGGCGACTACCGCGACCGAGCTTGTTCGCCGAGCTACCAGTGCTGCGATGGCGCATGGCTCGCGCGGGGAACCTGCGGGGAGTGCGCCTGCGAGGAAGCGACCGGCCGCGAGGGCTGCTGAATCTCTCGCCTGAGAGTGTCACTCTTTGGGAGTGGCGAAGAAGAAGCCCAAGA
>JBCDAA010000053.1:0-30555 GCA_039186435.1 Myxococcota bacterium
CGCCGGTGGGATCGAAGAGGACCTGATCGAGGTAGCTCGGCACGCCGCCGCTTTCGGTGTCGGTGCTCTCCTGCGGATCGAAGGCGAGGGTGACGCGCTCTGCGTCCCCGTCCGGGTCGAGGAACGCGATCTCAGCTTCGTTGTTCGGGGAGCGCCAGCGGGCTACCGCGATGCGGCCGTCAGGCGTGAGGGCAACGCCGCGTGCATCCGGAAGCGCTTCCCGTCGCGCGACGAGGGTGTCTCCGGAGATCTCTGCAAGCTCACCGGTGCCTTGAAGGGAGACGAAGAGGCGGTCACCGACGGGAAGAGCGCCGTAGGGGCGACTCGCGCGCGGCATCGCGATCTCGACGCGGCTCGAGTCGTCGTCCCGAACGAGAAGGAGCGTTGAAGCCCGCTGGCAAGGGACGGCCAGCCAAAGACCGTCGCTTCGCATCCACGGGGTCACCGTTCGCGGGTCGTCGGGCGTCTCGATGCGGGTGACGACCGAGAAATCGTCCTGGCGGATCACGGTGAGCAGGTCGGCGTCGGTGCTGAGGGCAACGATGCGTCCGCCAGGGAGCGCTGCGATCGTGCCGCTTTGGGTTGGCGCGTGAACGCGCGGCGCCGTGACGGTGACCACGACGCCGTCGGTGCGGGATCCGCTCGGCCCCGTGACCGTGAGAACGACGCTGTAGCGGCCGGGCACCGGCCAGCTCGCTTCGGCGGTGGGCGAGGGGGACGCGTCGATCTGGCGACCGTCGCCGAGGTCCCACGCGTAGGTGAGGGCGCCCGTCGAGTCTCTCGCGTCGAGCGTGATGGTCTCGTTTTCGTCCGCGTAGGGTGGTGCGCTCGCGAGGGCGCGTAGCTCCGCGGGGGCGGCGTCCGAGCCCGCGTCGGTTCCTGCGTCGGTTCCCGCGTCGGTGCCGGCATCGCTCCCGGCGTCGCGTGCGGCGTCGTCCCCGCAGGCGATCAACAAGAGCGAAACGAGGAGCGCGCGAATCACTCGTTCGTCGTGAAGGTGAGCGTGTAGGTGTCGGCGATCGCGTTGCCGCTGAAGTCCGTGACGCCGCCCGCGGGGATCTCGAGGGTGTAGGACGTTCCCGGAGAGAGCGGACAGAAGGGGTGGAAGTTCACGAACACTTCCTGGGTGGAGACCGCGCCTGGAACGGGCGTGCTTGTGTCCGTCTCGTAGAGGCGAACGGAGTCGGCGAACGCGCTGTGGGTGTCGACAAACTCGTTGAAGCTGACGCCCACGCGCGAGGTGACGGGAATGGTCGCGTCTGCGTTCGGCCAGGACCAGCTCACGACGGGCGGGCTGGTGTCCGGTTCCATCGCGTAGGGGGCGATGGCGCTTCCGCGGTCGTCTTCGGCGTCCGCGTCGACGCTCACCAGCGCAACGTTGCCAATGGGGGTGACGGTGTCGAGGTCGCCGATGAGGTTGAACTCGCCAATCGACGTGATCTCCGGCAGGGCCGAGACGTCGAAGACGTGGCCCCGGCTACCAACGCCTTCAAAGGCGAGACCTTCCTTGAGAAAGACGTAGCCACCGCCTCCGTCGACGCGGATGTCGGCGACGTAGGTGGGGTTCGAGGGGTCGCGAATGTCGTAGATGACGAGGCCTGCGCCGGAGCTCTTCCGCGCCAGATAGAGAAAGCCGCCCTCGACATTCGTGAAGTAGGCCTCGCGCGGTTCGCCCTCGCCATCGACCGCGATGAAGTCACCGCCCGGGATCGGCATCGGGTTCACCGGGTCGGAGATGTCGAGAAGCGCAACGCGCGCGCCTTCCGCCGCGGTTACGATGAGCAGGTTGCCGATCGCCTGCACCTGGCCGACGCGCAGGGTGGGCTCGAAGTTGTATTGGCCCGCGAGGACGGGGTTTTCCGGGTCGCTCGCGTCCCCGATGTAGACGCCGTTGTCTGCGGCGCCCATGTAGAGGAAGGGGGCCTGCCAAAATACGCTGAGCGTGACGCGCGCGTAGGCGTCTGGGTAGAGAAAGCCCGGGACGTCGAGCTCCGAAATCTTCGCGGGAGCGGTCGTGTCCGAGAGGTCCCAGATCTCCACGCCGCCCGCGCCCGGGGTGAGGGCGATGCGGTCCATGTGATCGACGACGGCGTAGTCCCCCCAAAAGCCCATCGAATGCGTTTCGCGCATCGTTTCGCTTTCGCCTCGGCCGCGGAGGACCGGCGCGCAGGGATCGGTGACGTCCCACAACGTGATGCCACCGCCCGTCGACTCGGGCGCCCACGGCATCAGCAGGTAGCCGTCAAACATCGTGAGAAGGTTGTGGTGCTGGATGTCGTTTTCGCCGCCGCTTAGGTACGCGCAGTTGACGAAGAGTTCGTCTTCGGTGAAACGCGCGGTGTCGCCTTGCGGGAACCCGGGTCCGTTGTTGCTCCATGCGTCGGGGGCGCCGTACGCCGTGATGGGCGCGGCCGTTCGGCAAAGGTCTTCGTAGGGGAGTTCGCTTTCGCCGGCGTCCACTCCGGCATCTTCTCCCGCGTCCTCATCGGCCGCTGCATCCGTGCCGGTGTCGACGCCCGTATCGGTGCCTGAATCCGAGCCTCCATCGTCATCACCACAAGCGAGGAACGACGCGAGCAGAGCAATCCCAAGAGCAGAGCGCATAGGCGCATTGTAGGCTCATCGCGATGAACTCCCTCGTCTCGCGCTTCCTTGGGGTGGTGATTCTCACGCTGGGCTGCTCGTCGCAGCCCGCTGTTGAGGCGCCCGCGCATGCGACCGAAGCGTCCGAGCGCGCGACCGCAGCGCTCGCGCAAGAAGAGCGCACCCCGCAACTTCGCTACGTTGAACGCGGTCAGGGGCCCGACGTCCTCGTGCTCCTTCACGGGTATGGCGCACGCGGGGACGACCTCGTGTCCTTCGGGGCATCGATCGCCCGCGCGGTGCAGCTGCGGGTGGTGGTTCCCGAAGCGCCGAACGCGTGGCGGAACGGGGGTGAGGGACGCGCGTGGTTCGAGCCTCGTCACCAGCCTCTCGAAGGTGCGAACGCCGCTCGCGGGTCGCTCGTCGAACTGCTGGCGTACCTTCGCGCGAACGGCGCCGAGCGAATTGCCCTCGCGGGGTTTTCCCAGGGCGCGATCATGTCCCTCGACGTCGCGCTCCTCAGCGACGAAGCGCTGGTCGCGGTCGGCGTGCTCAGTGGCAAGGAACTCCCTCCCTGGGAGAGCCGTTACGACACTCGCCCAGGGCTTCCGATCTTCATGGCGCACGGGAGAACCGATCGCGTCCTCGGCTTTGGCGACGCCGAGCGGCTTCGCGATCGGTTGACGGCCGGAGGCGCCGAGGTGGTGTGGCTTCCCTTCGAGGGCGGCCACACAATTCCTAGCCAGGTTCGCCAAGGGCTGATGACGTTTCTACGCCAGCACTTTCAGGCAGGTCCGGCACCGGCGGCGGGTTCCCGCTGAGGCCGCGCAGGTAGAAGAGGACGATCGAGATCGCGCCCCAGCCGAGGCCAACCACCACGCCTCCGTCGACGATCCCGCGCCACGGTTGCGGAAGAAATCGCACCGCGATGATCACGCCGACCAGCGCGACGATGAACCCCCAACTCACGATCCGCTGACGCTTCGTCGTATGGAAGAGGCTCATGCAGAACGGAAGCGCGAGCAGCACCCGAAGCGGTGTCGGATTCTCGCCGAGGTAAAACGCGCGCGCGACGACACGCGGCGAGAACTTCTTCTGAAAGCCTCGGTAGCCCTCGGCATACGCCATGAAAAGCGCCCACGCGACGAACACGATCTGTTGCGTTGTGGTCATCCCTCGTTCCCACGGCTCGAGGGCGAGGGGCGTCAGGCGAAAGAGCGCGTGCCCCAGTAGCGCGAGCACGAGGCCGACGCCCCAGGCGGTGATCAACGGCGCCATCGAGCGCCCTCCATACCACGCTGGATGGCTGCTACGCTCCTCGGCGTGATCTCGGTAGCCCAGATTCTGCGGCGAAGTCCGGGGACTGCGCTCTACGCCGTGCTCACCCCTGTGACCCTCTTCGTCGGGCTCTCGCTGGTGCTCTCGCCCCTCTTTGGCGGGCTCTTCGGCCTGCTCCTGCTGCGTCACCTTCGCGCCGCGGAGGTCGGGACGGCGTCGTTTCGGTGGAAGACGGCGTTGTTCGTTTCGCTCGGTTTCCTTCTCATGCTCTTCGCCGCAGGACTCGGGGGCACGGTGACGCGTTCGCTGGCCTGGGGCGCGGCGGCTGGCGTGGTCGCCGGTCCGCTGATCGTCGTCGCAGTGATATCTCCCCTCGCGTTCTTTCCTGTCGCCGCCCTTGAGGTCGACACCGCGTCGGATGCGCTCCGGGCCTCGCTCGAAGGATGGGGACTGGTCCCCTTTCGGCGCCGCGTCGCGATCCTTGCGACGACGCTCTTGCCCTGGGCCGTGCTCGGCGTGCTCTTCACCACGAACCTCAGCGAAGAAGCGTGGCTTTCGGCGATGGTCGCCGTCAGCGTGATCGTGGTTCCCTTTCTCTCCGCCCAGCTCGTCTCGACGTGGAGCGGCGTGCGCGTGGACGCTCTCGACTTTGAGGCCACCGAACGAATGCCGCGCGGCCTCGGGATCTTCACCGCGCTCGTCACCCTCGCGCTCGTCGCGGGGTTGGGGATGACGGTCGTTGCGATGCTGCGACCGCTGTCGATGAACGAGACCCGGCCAGTTGCATCGCGGATGCTCCAGCCTCCGGGGAGCGGGTGGGACGAGGGGCCGATCGCGATCACCGGGACGACCCTCCGGGTGAGTCGAGCACCCGACGGCGTGCGCATTGAAGCGGCCGACGGTGGCGGCGTTGGGCTCGTGCGCTGGCGGAGGCATCCGTCGGAGATTCGCGTCGTGCGTCACGGCACCCGGTACCGGGTTCACGCGCGGCAGGGTGGCGCGCGAGCCTTTGTCGACATCAACGATGAGGGCGTTCGCGCTGGGGACGGCCTGGTCGATCGCTTCGATCTTCGCGTCGGCTGGCTCGGCGGGCTCCTGATCGTGCTTGCCATGCTGGGTGTAGTCGCGAGCATTCGCGCGTTCGCGGGGCTGCTCCGCGCACGGGCGCTCCGGGAGATCAAAGGCTCCGAGGATCCGACCGCGAAGCCGAAGGAGCGGCGCGTTTGGGAAGGGCGGTTTTCCCTTGAGGGGACGGCGACTGTTCTCGGAGGAACGCTCCGCGTCGAACACGCCAGCATCGCAGGCAGCGACATGCGTCTTGCGCTTCCTCCCGAAGGGGTTCGGATTCGCGGGCAGGTCGCGCCGCGCGACGGGGAGCTCGTGGCGCTGGTGGGCGCCTTTACCCAGCTCTCGTCCTCGCTGCGGGAAGCAGCGCCGTGGCCGACTCACGCGGTGCTGATCGTTGGAGGGCGAGACCAGGCGGTAAAGTCCGAGGTGCGAAACACCGCGCGAGGCCTCGTGCTTGCGCTGACGCCGACCCTCGTCGTCTGCATTGCGTGGGTGATGGTTTTGGCCGACCGCGTCCTGACGTACTGAGGCTACGTGTCCTGGATCGTGGCGAGCAGATCTTCGACCCGGAAGGGTTTCGCCAACTCCCGAACGCCCATCTCGCGAGCGCGGGAACGTTGGTGCCGACCGGCGGTAAGGAGTACCGGCGTCGGCGCATCTTCCATCTCTTGCATCTGCTCGACGACCGCGCCGCCGTCGATGCCCGGCATCGCGTAGTCGAGGACCACCACGCCGAGGTCGTAGGCACGCATCAGGTCGAGGGCGGACGAACCGTCGCTCGCCTCGATCACCGGGTGACCTTCACCGCGCAGGATTCGCGCCAGGCCGGAGCGCAACTTCGGGTCGTCATCGACCACGAGGATCGATCCACGCGCCGGCGGGCGCTGTGTCGGCCTGTCCTTCCCCATCCCGGGAGCGACCCTGCCAAGTGCCGCCGCGTTGTGCGAGCAAAACCCGAGAGGTCGGCCCTCGCCGGCGCGCTGATTCGGGCTTTTTGGACTCACTACCTGGTTGGACCGTGCACGAAGCCGATCCGTCGCGGCGCAATGGGGAGCCCCGATCGGATCATGGGTGCTCATTTGCGATGCATCGGTCCTCTCGACGAAGGGCGCCCGCTGGTCTATCACCGCCGGGTGGAAGGCTCGTTCGCGGACGAATTCGGCGTGTTGGGCCTGGACGCCTGGGAGGCGGCCGGTGCATCCCTTGAGGGGCTGAAAACGACACTGGCCCCCAACGTCCGGCTGCCCGCGCTTCATCTTGCTTCGTCGCCGCTCCCTGAAGGCGTTCCCTTTCGCCAAGGCCCGTGGCTGATCTGCCAGGAATACGACGACCCGCGCATGGAGGAGACCGCGACGCAGATTCGCGTCGACCTCGAGCGTGGCGTCGATGCGGTATGGCTCGTGACCGGCTTGGACCACGGCGTACGCATGCTGACGCCCGGCGATCTCGCGACGATCACCAGCGGGATCGATCTCGCGAAGACGCCGGTGTTCCTGGAGCCCGAAGGGGACGTGCTCGCCGTCGCGATGAGTCTCGTGGCGGTGGCGGAGTCCCGAGGGGTTGCGCCCGAAGCGCTCCGTGGCGGCTTTGGCGCGGATCCTCTCGGTGCGCTGGTTCGAAGTGGCTCCCTCGCGTCCGGAATGACCGGCGCGCAGCGTGACCTTCTCGAGGTTGCCTCGTTCAGCAGTGAGCGCGCGCCGGGGATGCGAAGCGTTCTTGTGAGCACCCGGGCGTACCACGACGCCGGCGCGTCACCGGTACAAGAGATCGCGTGGGCGGTGGCGACGGGTGTTGAGTACCTCCGCTTGTTGACCGACACCGGGTTTTCGCTCGAACGCGCCATCACCGAACTTCAGTTCGCTCTCTCGGTTGCGCCCTCGCTCTTCGGGGAAGTCGCCAAGCTGCGCGCGCTCCGCTGGATTTGGGCCAAGGCGATGGCCGCGGCCGGTGTCGCCCCGGAAGGTCGCAAGCTCGCACTCCATGCGCGAAGCGCACTCTGTCATCGCACCCGTCTCGACGCGTGGGTGAACATGCTGCGCGGAACGGCGGAAACGTTCGCCGCAGCGCTCGGTGGCGCGGACTCGATCGCAACCTCGCCTTTCGACGCCGCGATCGGACCGAGCGACGCCCTCGCCCGCCGCGTGGCGCGGAATACACAGCTGGTGCTGCGGGATGAATCGCGCCTCGACGCGGTGGAAGATCCCGCGGCGGGCAGCTGGACGCTCGAGTCGATCACCGAAGCCTACGCGCGGGAAGCCTGGGGCGTCTTTCAGCAGATCGAAGCCGCGGGCGGCATGACGGCGGCGCTTCGTCGAGGCGATGTTTCCTCCTCCCTCGACGCCGCGCGAGAAGCGCGGATCGCGGCCGTTCATCGACGGGCGCAGCCGGTGGTCGGGGTCAGCGCGTATGCGAGCCTCGACGGCCGACCCGTGGAGCGAACCCCCATTCGTCTCGAGGATGTGGAGGTCGAGCTCGGCAACAACTTCGGCGATGCGAACCCCGACACGCGTCACGCCGCCCTCCTGACCTTTGCGCAGACGCTTCGGGATCGAACCGCGCCTCCCGGCAGTGTGGCGGACGCTGCCCTTGCGGCGGTTCGTCTCGGCGTGGATGTGTTTTCGCTTGGGACGCTTCTCCGCACCGGCCGCGCCTCGATGTATCTCGAGCCCCTTCCTCTCGTTCGGGCCGCGGCTCCGTGGGAGGAGATTCGTGCAGCGAGCGATCGGTACGCGAAGCTCCGCGGTCGGCTGGTCGCCTTCGTCGCAACGCTCGGCGCACGTCGCGAGTTTCAAGGACGTCTCACCTGGGTCTCCCAGCTTCTCGCCGCCGTCGGCATCGAGGTGGCGACTCCAGACGGCGTTCACGACCCCGAGACCGCCGCCGCTGCGATGGCGGAAAGCGACGCGCCCATCGCGGTGATCTGCGGACCCGCGTCGACGACCCCGGAGACGATTCTCGAGCTCGCGCCCGCGCTCAAAGCGAAAGGCGCGCGTATCGTGCTCCTGCTCGGCGATCCCGGCGCAGAGCGCGACGAATATCGCAAGCGCGGCGTCGATGGATTCCTCTACGAGGGCGACGATGTGCTTACGTCGCTGACCCGTGTGCTGCGGGTTCTGGGAGCGGCGCAATGAGCGGCAAAGAAACCATCGTCGAGCGCTTTCCCGAGTACGACCAACTGGCCTTCGACGACGTGGTGCTCAAGGGAGAGGGCCCCGCGACCAACACCGAAGCCTGGCAAACGCCGGAGGGAATCGCCGTCGCTCCGCGCTACCGAAAGGACGCCCTCGACGGGCTGACGCATCTTCAGACGGTTCCAGGCCTTCCTCCCTTTTTGCGCGGCCCGTACCCCACGATGTACGTGAAGCGGCCGTGGACCGTTCGGCAGTACGCCGGCTTTTCGACAGCGGAGGAGAGCAACGCCTTCTATCGACGCAACCTCGCGGCCGGTCAAAAGGGTCTTTCGATCGCCTTCGATCTGGCGACCCATCGCGGCTACGACTCCGACCATCCTCGCGTGATGGGCGACGTCGGCATGGCGGGGGTGGCCATCGACTCGATCCTCGACATGCGAATCCTCTTTGAGGGGATTCCCCTCGACCGCATGAGCGTGTCGATGACGATGAACGGCGCCGTTCTTCCGGTGCTGGCGCTCTACGTGGTCGCGGCCGAAGAGCAGGGCGTTGCGGCGAAGGACCTCAGCGGCACGATTCAGAACGACGTGTTGAAGGAGTTCATGGTCCGCAACACGTACATCTATCCGCCCGCGGCCTCGATGCGCATCGTCGGCGACATCATTGGGCACTGCGCGCGGGAGATGCCGCGTTTCAACAGCATTTCGATCAGCGGCTACCACATGCAGGAAGCCGGTGCGACGCAGGATCTCGAGCTCGCCTATACCCTCGCGGATGGCCTCGAGTACATTCGCACCGGCCTCGCGATGGGCCTCGACATCGATCAGTTCGCGCCTCGCCTGAGCTTCTTTTTTGCGACGGGCATGTCCTTCTTCATGGAGGTGGCCAAACTTCGCGCGGCGCGTCTCCTCTGGGCGCGGATCGTGCGACAGTTCGAGCCGAAGAACCCGAAGTCGATGGCGCTTCGCACGCACTGCCAGACCTCGGGCTGGTCGCTCACGGCGCAGGACGTGTTCAACAACGTGATCCGCACCGCGATCGAAGCGATGGCGGCGACGCAGGGTCATACCCAGAGTCTTCACACGAACTCCCTCGACGAAGCGCTCGCGCTGCCGACGGATTTCTCGGCGCGCATCGCGCGAAATACGCAGCTCTTTCTGCAGGATGAAACGCACACGACGCGCTTCATCGATGCCTGGGGCGGCAGTCATTACGTCGAACGACTTACTCACGAGCTTGCGACGCGCGCGTGGGCGCACATGGAAGAGGTCGAAGCGCTCGGCGGCATGACGAAAGCCATCGAAGACGGCCTGCCGAAGCTGCGCATCGAAGAGGCCGCCGCGCGAACGCAGGCGCGGATCGACGCTGGCGCGCAGCCGATCATCGGGGTCAATCGTTTTGCCCTTGAGGAAGACGAAGACATTCCGATCCTTCGCGTCGACAACAGCGCAGTGCGCGAGGCGCAGGTCGCGCGACTCAGGCAACTACGCGCGAGCCGCGATGAGGCGAAGGTGAGCGCGGCCCTCGCGGCGATGACGAAAGCCGCCGAGGGCGAGGGAAACCTGCTGGCCCTCGCGATCGAAGCGGCGCGCGCGAAGGCGACCGTCGGCGAGATGAGCGAAGCGCTCACCAAGCCCTTCGGGCGCTACGAGGCTACGATTCGAACTGTGACAGGCGTGTACACGGGTGAAGCGGGCGCAGACGAAGTGGTCGGAAAAGCGCGCGCGCGCGCCGAGACCTTTCTTCAGGATCACGGGCGCCGTCCGCGCGTTCTGGTCGCGAAGATGGGCCAGGACGGTCACGACCGCGGCCAGAAGGTCATCGCCACGGCGTTTGCGGACCTCGGCTTTGACGTCGACATCGGGCCGCTCTTTCAGACGCCCGAAGAGACCGCGCGTCAGGCAGTGGAAAACGACGTGCACGTGGTGGGCGTGAGCTCGCTGGCGGCGGGCCACCTCACGCTTGTTCCTGCGCTTCGTGGTGCGCTCGACGCCCAAGGTCGCAAGGACATCGTAGTGGTGGTGGGCGGTGTTATTCCGCCGGACGACTACGACGCGCTTCGGGAAGCCGGCTCCGCAGCGATCTTTGGCCCGGGCACCGTAATCGGCGAAGCCGCCATCGAACTGCTCGACTCGATCGACCGATGACGGACCTCGCCGCGGGCATTCGCGCCGGAGGTCGGGCGTCTCTCGCGCGCGCGATCACCCTCGTGGAAAGTGAGCGGGCGGACCATCGCGACGAGGCGCAGGCGCTCCTCGCAGCGCTCCTGCCGGAGACGGGAGGCGCGCTTCGCGTCGGCATCAGTGGGGTTCCTGGCGCGGGAAAGAGCACGCTGATCGACGCGCTCGGCATGCAGCTCCTCGAAAAAGGGCACCGGGTCGCGGTGCTTGCGGTGGATCCGTCGAGTCGCGTCAGCGGCGGGAGCATTCTGGGCGACAAGACGCGGATGCATTCGCTCTCGCGCGATGAGCGTGCCTTTATTCGTCCTTCGCCCTCGCGCGGCACTCTCGGCGGCGTCGCGGCCAAAACGCAGGAGTCGATGCTTCTCTGCGAGGCCGCCGGTTTTGATGTGATTCTCGTCGAGACCGTGGGCGTCGGCCAGAGTGAGACGATCGTGGCCGACATGGTCGACGTCACGCTCGTGCTCTTTCTCGCGGGCGGCGGCGACGAACTTCAGGGCATCAAGCGCGGTATTCTTGAGTCGGTCGACGTGCTCGCCATCAACAAAGCCGACGGTGACAACGTTCGCGCCGCCACCAAGGCGAAGGTTGAGTATCGCGCGGCACTCCGGTTGATGCGCGGCATGGACGTGCCGGTCTTAACCTGCAGCGCGACCGAAGGAAGCGGTCTTGCCGAACTTTGGGATGCCTTGGTCGCGCACCGCGACGCGGCGGCCGAGGACGGGACTCTCGCCCGAAGGCGACAGGGCCAGGGCGTTCGATGGATGTGGCGCATGGTCGATGAGGAGCTGCGCGCGGCGCTGCGGCGAGACCCCGCGACCCGCGCGCGACTTCGAGACCTCGAGCAGGCCGTGGCGAGCGGAACCACCCCGCCAACGGTCGCCGCGAGCGCGCTGGTCCGCACGTTTCTCGAGCGCTGATCCGCGTTTCTTGAGCGCGGATCCGCTTCCGAGAGTGTGCCACGCCAAATGGAGCGGTGTGCCATTCGCGGACCGAGGTCTAAATGTCAGAGTGTGGCAGCTCCGCAACACTCAGAATTCACAGTTCTTTTGTTGTGCCACCGAAAAGTCTCAAGAATTCGGGTGGCACACACGTTGCTCAAGACGGCACGCATATGGAGGTTCTTATGCGGACAGCTTGCTTGATGATTTGTTGGGTGCTCACCGGGTGCTTCTTCCGAGGTGGTGGTGGCGACCTAGACCTTACCCCAACCCTCAGCGACCCTTGGGAGGTCTCCGGGTTCAGGGGTCGCTATCTCGAGGGGACCGAGTTTCCTGTGGAGTTGAACAACGCCGATCCCGATCGCACCTACGAGGTGACGAGCACGGATGAGAGCGTGATTACGCTGACCCAAACGGCGACAGGGATCGACGCCGCGGCGGTTGGCGTGGGAGACGCGATCATCATTCTTTTCGAAGACGGCGTTGAGGTGAATCGCTACGACATTCACGTCGCCCAGGCGGACTCGCTCACCCTCACCCTCGAGAACGAAGGTCTTCGCGGCTACACCGTCGACCTCGAAGGCGCAGTGACGATTCACCAGGGCGGGAGCGCCGACGTGCACGTGCGCTACTTCGAAGGAGAAGAGCGCCTCTACGGGTTCTTCGCGGCGAGTGTGGAAGGCGACATTCCTGCCGAGGTGGCCCCGGCGTCGACGCGCGGAAACGCGTTTCGGTTGTCCCCGACCGCGAGCGGCGACTTTGCGATGGTGTTCGGCGCGGGCGAGCTTCGGGAAGAGGTGACCGTTCGGGTGCGGGAGAGCGTGACGAGTCTCGCGTTTTCCGGGGACCGAAACCTTCTTCTCTTCGGCAGCACGGATACCGACGACAGCGCGGAGACCATTCGAACCTTGGCGCTCGACGAGGAGGGAAATCGGTTTCAGGGATCGCTCCCGATTCAGTGGACCCTCGACGGGCGCTCCCTCGGCGAGGCGACCTTCGTGTCGGTGCTGGGTGGGGAGCGCGTCCTCACGCTCGTGGCGGAGCTCGACGGCATGCGCATCGAGACGACGACCTTCGACGGAGACGTGTTGCTCGCTCGCTAGCCAGCGTCGGGCGCTTTGAGCAATCGATCGAGAGCGAGCTGTCCTTCGGTGGGATCGAGGGACAGCTCGTCGATCGGCAAGAGCGCCCGCGTGAGCCACGCCTGGCTGGTTGGAGGCGCCGGCGGCGCGGAGGTCGGATCGGCCGGGGGCGGAGGCGTGGGCGGCGAGGGCGCAG
The DNA here is from genome assembly GCA_039186435.1 of Myxococcota bacterium. Classification (GTDB taxonomy): domain Bacteria; phylum Myxococcota_A; class Polyangia; order Polyangiales; family Houyiibacteriaceae; genus JALVDI01. Next base: position 12,460 of record JBCDAA010000053.1, read on the forward strand.
CTTCTTCGGGAATGTCCGAGAGCTTCAGGGGCGCCGGTCGATCCTTCGGCGCCGGCAGCGAAAACACGGGGACCTGCACGCCGGTTGGTGTCACGCGTGCGGGTCGTGGCGGGGCGCTCTCGCCCCCGACCGTAATCTGGCGAATGGTGCGGGTGGACGGGCGCTCCGGAGCAGGCTCGATCGACGGGGACGGCTCGACGTGACCGATGGCTTCCGCGACGTCGAAGGTCGAGCTGCACGAGGAGCAGCGCGCGCGGCTTCGAACCCGGCGAAGTTTGGTGAGGTCGACGCGAACGCGGTAGCGCGCGTTGCAGTGCGGACAGGTGAGGGTGACCGGCGTGATCATCGAAACACCCCGAGCTTTCGTCGCAGGGCGAGAAAGGGTTCGGACACCGCGAAGGGAAGCGCGTGAACCGCGTCGAGGGGTCCGCGGGTGAAGAGGGGCGCGTGATCGCTCAGGCCGCGAACTGCGATCGCAGGATCGACGGCCGTGACGATGCCGCAACGCGCAGCAGCGACGTCGATGTCGCGGCTGATGGCGTCGAGGTCGAGCTCCTTCGGCAGAGCGCTGAGGGCGGTCCGCAGCGCGTCGGTGTCGAGGGAGGCGCTTCGAAGACGAGCGCGCAAATCGTCGTAGACCGCGCCTTCGTGCTGGGGCGGAGCGCCCAGGAACGTCACCCGCGCGGCGTCGAGGAGGTAGGCGATCTCCTTTCGCGTCGTCGGGGCGATTCGTGCGGAGTCGAAAAGCACGCCCTGAAGCGCGATGCGTCCCACGAGAACGCCGGCGAGGAAGAGCTGCTCGCGACGAACAAGGTCCGTGAGGTTTCGCGGGAGGAGCACCGCCGGTCGGCTTTCGCCGCGGATGCGGAGCGCGGGCTCGGTCGCGGGCGCGAGTCGTCCAGCCGTTTCGATGATGTGAACGCGCTGCCCAAAGATGGTCGATACGCTGCGGACCGCGTCGGCGCAGCGATTGGACGAGAGCACCGGGTCGTCGATGCCGTACGACGCGAGGTCGACCGGAAAGACCTGCTCGAGTGCAGGCGCGAGGGCTTCGAGGACAGCGATCAGCGGGTTGTCGCCCACCAGCGCGACGAGCTCGCCCATCGGCAGCGGGTCGTGGGGAAGTTCCCGGGCGAGGCGCGCGCGGCGGCGCCGATAGAAATACTCTTCTTCCTCATTGGCGACGCCGAGGCCGACCAGCACGGCTTCCGCGCAAAAGGCGCCGTCTTCGCGACCCGAGTCGAGAAAGCGCAGTCGGAGCTGCCGGTAGTGGTCGGCGTCGTCCGGCTTGGATTCGAGAAGAGCGCGAAGATGCTCGATGGCGACGTGCGGGTTGTCGGCGAGCTCCGCGAGGCGCTGGCGCACGCCGGTGGTCGGATCGAGCTCCACCACGCGTTCGTAGTGCGCGATCGCCTGGTCCGGTCGCCCGAGAGGGCCTTCGAGAAGCGCGGCGAGGCGACGTCGTACGGCGAGCTCGAAATCCGGTTCGAGCTGACCGAGCGCAAGGGCGTTTTCGAGCGCTTCGGCGGCGAGATCCCAGCGGCTGGTGCGCTCGCCGAGGCGAAGAACTTCCTCGATGGTCTCCGGCGAGGTGAACCCGTGGGTTTCGCAGAGCGTTGCGAGCGCCGCCTTGGGATCCTCGAGGTACTGCTCCTGCACCCTGGCGAGGTGCAAGATGAGCATTCGACGCTGCTCGGCGTCGGTGGTTCGTTCAAAGCGCTCGCGCAGTCCTTGGGCAACTTTTGACCAGCCGCCGAGGCGAGCGTGAACTTCGATGTAGGCGTCGAGAGCGGGGAGCGTTGCTGTCGCGCCCAAACGTCGCGAGAGCGTTTCCGCTTCGCCCTCCCGCCCGAGGTCCACCGCAAGATGAACCGCGCGGCGAACGGCTTCGACGCGCACCTCGGCGTCGAGTTCGAGGTCGAGGAGGGCGCGCAGCGCTCCGTACGCCGCGTCGAGATCGCCCTGATGCTCGTGCACCTCCGCGCTCAACATCAGCGCCTCGAGCTGCCGCGGGTCGCGTTCGAGGACTCGGCGAATCGCATCGCGCGCCGGGGTGAGGCGGCCGCGGAGGATAAGCCGAACCGCGAGGTGTGCACCGAGAACGGCACGGCGTCGCGGATCTCGTTCCGCGTTCAACGCGCGCATCAGCGGATCGATCATGCGCTCCTCTTCGCCGAGCGCTGGAAGGATTCGCTCCAGCGCCGCGAGGGAGTGCGCATCGGTGGGATGCGCGAGCAGCACGTCCTCGTAGTTCACAACCGCCGCTTCGAGGTCGCCGCTCTCCTCGAAGTGCGTGGCGAGGCGCCGAAGGGTCGTGGCGCGAAGGGGTCCCGCCGGAAGCGCCTGCGAGAGGGCGAGCACCGCGACCTGATAGCGGGTCTCATCGCCGAGAATGCGGTGAAGGCGAACGAGCGCGATGCGTCCGGTGAGGGTGGCGTCCGCGTCGAGCTCCAGCGCGCGGTCGAAGGCGTCGGCGGCCTCGCGATGATGGCCCTGTGCTTCGAAGAGCTGTCCCAGCCGTAGGTGAACGCTCGCGGCGACCTGGTCGTCGAGATTGGGATCGTCGAGGCGCTGTCGATAGAGTTCGATCAGGCCGGGAAGATCGCCTTCGGCTTCAAGGGCGATTTCGACGGCGGTGAGAAGCATCGGGTCGCGCGAACGGCCCTCGAGGGCTTCGCGTCGCAGGTTCAGCGCTTCGCTTCGGCGGCCGATTCGGTCGAGGCGAGCTGCGCGCTGCGCCAGGAGAAAGGAACGAAGCTTGGCGTCGATCGTTCGCTCGATGAGCCACGCGAGCGAGCGCTCGGCCACCTCGTCGTCGGAGCTCTGACGACCTTCGAGATGCGTCCACATTCCCTCGGCCTTCGGCGGGAGCGACGTGTGGCGCCCGCCGGTTCGCGCAAGGGCGAGGCGCGCCGCGCTAAGACCGAGGTTGATCGCGGCCTGGTACGCCTCTTTGGCGCCATTTTCGTCTTCGCTCGCTTCGGCCCAGGTGGCACGGCGAAGCATTTCGACGATGACCGCGTTCTTGTCCTTTTCCCCGGACGGGCTGGTGCGAAACTCGTCCTCGGCGGAGACCTCTTCCGCTTGGATCAGCGCGCGGAGCTCGCCCCACTGCTCGGACTGCACGAGCAACGCACGAAGCGTTTTGCGCGCGATGGGGTGATTCGGATCGAGTTCGAGGGCCGACCGCAGCGTTGCGCAGGCGAGCGCATGGTTGCCGTGGCCCTCGCTCTGTACGTGCGCGATGCGAATGAGCATGTCCGCGCGCGCCGTCCCGTCGAGGGTCGCACTTTGCGCGATCAAGAATTGCTCGAGCTCCTCGAAGAGTCCGGACCGCTCGAGGGCACGCTCGGCGCTGGCGAGCGCAGGATGTTGCCCGGAGGCCAGGCCGAGAACCCGGCGATACGTGGCGACGGCGGGGCGTACGTCCCCTCGAATGAGGTGCGCGTCCGCGAGGCGTTCAAGCCAGGAAGTCGCGACCTCCGGATCTGCGCTCGCCGCTGCGAGGCGCTCGAGAATCGCGATGCGTTCCTCGTCACGACCGGTGCTTGCAAGGAGCGAGGCGAGGCGCGTCAGCGCTTCGGGGGACTCCGGCGCGTCGAGGTCCGCCGCCTCCCGGTAGGCATCGATCGCGTCGTCCGTGTCGCCGAGCTCATCGTGCAGTCGCGCCACGCGAATGAGTAGTCCGCCGCGCCGGATCGGATCCTCGGTGAGCTCGAGCTGGCGTCGATGAAGTTGTAGCAGTCCGCGGAGATCTCGCGCGGCCCGACAGAGCCATTCGAGGAGCGCGACCACGCCAAAGTGCAGCGGCACGTCCGCAAAGGCCTCCTTCAAAAGGGGGAGGGCGCGGCGCTGGCCTTCCGGCGTGCGTGCGAGGATCGTTGCGGCGTCGAAAATCGCGTGGGCGCGCGGCGCGTCGGGGACCTCCGCTTCGCGCAGGTAAAGATCCGCCAAGCGATCGAGATCGCGCTCGGCGGTGGCGAGGCCCTTGAGCGCGCGGATCGCTGGCAGGTATTCCGGGTCTTCGCGAAGCGCTTGCTCGAACGCGTTGCGGGCCTTTTCCGCGTCGTCGAGATGCGCTCGAAGCGTGCGTCCGATCGAGGTCCAAAGCTCGGCGCGAGGACGGCCGCGGGGCAGGCTCTCAACCCGCTTGCGATCGAGGTTGACCTGTCGCTGATGTTCGCCCGCGTGGCTCAGTAAGGCGCTGAGTTCCTCTTGTCCAAACGCTCGTAATGCTTCGTGAATTTCCTCGTGCTCGAGAAGGTTTTCGAGCGCACGACGGGCGAGAGAGGTGTCGCCGAGGCGGTATCGCGCGACGATCGCAAGATCGAGCCAACCCTCTTCCGCGCCGACGGCGCCTTGCACAAGCTGGGCTTGCCGAAGCGCGGGAAGTTCGCTGTCGACGCCGCGCCGTGCAAGAGCGGCTTCAAGGACACGAAGGACGGTGGGCGAACTCGGCGCATGCACGCGTGCGCTTCGAACGAGCTCGCGCGCTTCGTCGACGACGTCGAGGTCGCCGGTGGCGAGGAGATAGTTTGCCGCTCGCGCCGCGTGTTCGGCGGCGATGCTTGGATCGCTCGTCGCCTGACTCTGCGCGCGCGCCCAGCGAGCTGCGTCTTTGGGATCGCTTGCGAGGCGCTCGAGGGCTTCCAGCGCCGGAAGGTAGTCCGGGGTTCGCGCGACCGCTTCCGCGTAGGCGCCGCGTGCGGCACCGGGTTCGTTGCGCTGCTCGAGGAGTTCTCCGCGGGCGGTAAGGAGCGAAGACTGCGCGTCCGGGGTCGGCGTGAGTTCGATCTCCGCCTCGAGCGCGACGAGCGCCTCGTCGAGGGCCTCCGCGCGCACCGCAGCCTTTCGATACGCTCTCGCAACGTGCGGCGCGCGCCATCGCCGGTGCGCCTGTCGCAGCGCCTCGAGCGCAACCCGACGTTCCCCGAGCGGAAAGCCGAGGAGCATTCCGATTTCGAGAAAGAGGCGCGCACGTTCCGAGTCGTCCCGGACCGAAGGAACCACCTCTTCGAGCACGGCGAGCGCGTCCTGGGCGAGCGACGCCTGGGTCGCGTCGACCGGCGGCATGCGAATGGCCGGTGGGGGTGGACGGGTGGGCCGAAGGAGCGGTACCGCCGCGCGAGCAAGCGCCTCGGTCCGCTGCGCAGTGCGCTCGGTCGTCTCCTCCACGACGCTAGGGTACCCCAGATGGGGGGCGCGGCGTCCAGATCGAGGCTAGCTCGACTGAACCGGTGACTCGCTCGGCACCGCTGGGTCGTCCGCCGCCTTCTTCTTCTCCTTCGGCGCGGGCCCCATCCAAATCGCCGCCCAGCGGAGGTCGTCGGTGTGCGCCATCCACGTCTTCACAAGCATCGTGAGAATCGGCGAAAGAAGTGCGCCGACGATGCCGAGGAGGTAGCCCCAGACCAGCATCGAAAGGAAGACGACCAGCGGGGAGAGTCCGAGCGCGTCCCCCATCAAACGCGGTTCGAGAATTGATCCGATGGCTGCGTTGATGACGATGTAGCCGCCGGCGACTGCAAGGGCGGTGGTCGGGCCGTGCAGCAGGAGCGCCAGAATCGTCGGCGGAATCGCCGCGATGATGCTGCCGACGGTGGGGATGAAGTTGAGGAGGAACGCGAGGAGCGCCCAGAGGAGGGGAAGGTCGATCTTCAGGAGTTTGCAGAGCAGTCCTGCGGCGAGGGCCGTCGTTGCACTGGTGCCGACTTTCACGACGAGAAAGCCCTTGAGCTCACGGCCCGCTTCCCGAACCGCGCCCATGTCCTTGCTGTCCTGCACGACGAGGTTGAGCTTTCGCCGGAGATGCGTCGCTTCGACGAGCATGAACGCCACGATGAAGAGCACGAGAACGAAGCGCGAGAGCACCGCGGCGATGCGCCGGAGCCCTTCGCCGAGAACGTCGACGAGAAACTCTGGGTCGACGAGGTTACGGAGGGAGTCGCGGGAAACCTCGATGCCGTTGACGAGCAGCCAGGCGCGCGTCTCTTCCAGGATCTCGCTGAAGCGACTTTGGTAAAAGCCCTGGCGCTGGGTGAGTTCCGCGACGGCGCCGCCGACGACCAGCGCCACACCCCCGATCGCGAGGGCATCGACGAGAAGCCCGGCGCCGACGGCGAGGAGGGTGGGAACGCCGCGCTCTCGAAGCCAGAGCACGAGCGGCGCGGTGACGGCGGCGACAAAGGCGGCGAGGAGCACCGGGGTTAGCACCGGACGGCCAACGCGCAGACCGAAGGCGATGATCACCAGGGCTGCAAGCATCAGCGCGGTATTTCTCGCACGTCGAACGACCATGGGCTGCAACCTAACGCGGATGGGGAAAGCGTCGAGTCCGCGGCCCCCCGCGGCACGCGGTGTCTCAACGCATTCGGGATTGGACCTCGCCGCGTCAGCGTTCCTTGGCCTAGCTTCGGGCCCAGCGTGATCGACGTCGCCGAGGTCGCGCTCGAAGATGCGGCGCCGCGTTTTCCGGAACGCTGACGTTATTCGAGGACGAGCTTGCCGCGGACGAATCGAATCGCGTGTTTGCCGGCGATGAGCGCTTCGAGTTTTGCGCCGGCGAGTTCGCGTCGCCAGCCGGTGTCGAGGCGCGAGGGGCGTTTCTGCAAGACGTTGCTCACGTCGTTTCGGGTCGCGAGGACGGCAGGGTCGAGGCGCTGGTCCCGGGCGAGCTGGGTAAGCCATGCGAGGGCTAGCGCGATCGCCGCGGGATTGGCGGGTTTGGATGGAGGAAGCGGCGGGAGCTGGAGCTCTTTGTCCTTCATCGCCTCCGCGCGAGCGAGCGCGCCAAAGAGTCCTTCGCTGTCCACGCGCTGGCGTTCGAGGCCGCGTACCCGTCCGAGATCGCGTTTGTGTTTGGGGGGGCGCCCCACGATCGAAAGGAGCGCGAGGTCGCTCAGGATGAACTTCGGCGGGCGGTCTTTTTCCTGGGCGCTTCGCTCCCGCCAGGAGGCGACCGCCTGGGCGCGATGACGCGCGCGCCCGCGGAGTTTGTTCTTTCCCTTCAGGCGCCACCAAGCGGTTTCCGGGTTCTGCGGCCCGCGGTCGACGGCGAGCACGCGATCGCATTCCTCCCGCGCCCAGCTTTTTCGTTCGCCGAGGTCCCCGTGAATCCGGTCTTGGAGAGGGAGCAGGTGCGCGACGTCACCGGCGGCATAGCGACGTTCTTTGGCGTCGAGAGGGCGATGCATCCAATCGGCAAGCTGGCTGCCCTTGCTCACCTCCACGTCGAGGAGGTCACCGAGGAGACGCGCGAGGGACGCTTGAGGAAACCCGAGAAACGCCGCCGCCACCTGGGTGTCGAAGAAGCGCCTAGGAACCGCACCGCACTCGCGAAGCAGGATTTCGAGATCCTGGGCGCCCGCGTGCATCACCACCTCGGTGTCGGTTTCGAGCAACCCGCGAAGCGGAGCGACGTCCACCGCGAGGGGGTCGACGAGCGCGATGCCTTCGTCCCACGCAAGCTGAAGGAGCGCGAGCTTGGGGTAGTAGGAGCGCTCGCGGACAAACTCGGTATCGAGTGCGTAGCGAGGCCTTTGGCGGAGCAGGGTGAGCAGCTCGTGAAAAGCCTCGTCGTCGTCGATCCAGCGCGTATCCACGCCACGGGCTTATCAGACCATCGCCTGCTGCGCTTCTTCGAAGGCGGCGAGCTCGGTCTGAAGTTCCTCCTCGAGGGGCGTGAGCACGTCTCGCTCGGAGAAACGACCGCGGCAGTCCGCGACGCGAGCCAGGCTCCGGTGAGCGGACTCGAGGGCGGCGATCCGGACGCGCGCGGCGTCGTGCTGTTCCGCGTCGATGTAGTCGAGAAGGCCGCGCCACCCGGCGCGAATTGCTCGAGCAGCGCCAGCAGTGGCTTCCGGCACGGGTTTTCTTCGGAGCGCGAGCGCACGCAGCAGTCGAACCCGATGCGCGCCCCGTTGCCGAAGCGCCGCTCGGCGCAAGGTGGAAGCCACGCGATCGTCCACCGGAATCGCGTAGGGGATCGCGCAGAGCACGGCGCCCGCAACCCCCGCCATGATCTGAGCCTGCGTATTCGGAGGCACGTACATGCCAGCGAGAAGAGCGGTCGCGGCGCCAGAGCCGAGCGCGAGGACTCCGATGCAGATCGCCCAGCCGAGGTGCGACGCTCGCATCATGCGGGGGCCCCCGACCATCAGGGCAAAGCCCGCCGCCCCGAGCGCAGGAGGAAGCGGGCCGAAGAGAGCGACCATGGCAAAGGAACCAGCCGCGATGGCGGCGGGAGAGAGTCGCCAGTCGACGAGGGAAGCGACGGCCACCGAGAGTAGGAGGCCGACGACGGCCCCCACCGCCACGTCCGGAACGTACGCGGACGCGAGGATGGCGGTGGAGAGGAGGGCGCCTCGAAACAGAGCGCTCACTGCCAGCTTCCGCTGCGCACGCGACTGCGGCGCCGCGCATTCGAGGAGAGACGGTAGATGCGACCGGTGCGGCTGCGTGCCGAGGTGGTCTCAAAGCGATTCGCCTCTTGCTCGACCTCAGAAAGCTGGTTGGCGATTTCCGGCGTCGCGTCGAGGGCCTGCAGCTCACGGAGCGCCACCGCGTTTCCGCGCGCAAGCTCCGCCGCGGCTTGGTTGTCGCCCTCTTCCCAGAGTTGAATCGCGGCGTGCTGGCGGGCCTCGAGGAGAATCGCCTGGGAGCGCGCGTATACGTCGTCGACGCGGCTGTCTTCGACCTGCGCGACGCTGTGGACCGCGTCGAGCGTGATCGCGGGGCTCCCGTCATGCTCCCGCGCTTGTCCCGGGCGGTGGTAGTGCACGCCGAGGGCGAGAGGGAGTTCGGTCGGGGCGACGGTGAACGACTGGAGTTCGACCGTCACGCGGCGCTGCGACCCGGACGAGACGGATCCCAGAATCAAGCGATGCCCGTCGAGGATCCCGCCGTGCGCGCGCACCGGGCGAAGGTTGCCGGGGAGGTTGAGTTCGACGGCGACGTCCTCGGCGATCGTGGAACCGGCGGCGTCGAGCTCCGCGCGAAGAAACCCGTCGAGTTCGTTGCCGGTGGCGAGGAAGGCGTACGCGCCACGACCGCCATCCGCGACGGAGGTCAGGTAGCGCTCGTCGTAGTCGACGCCGAGACCGAGGGCCGCGGTGGTTACCCCGCGCTGCGCGTAGCCGGCGACCAGCGATGCGACGCCGTCCGCACCGAGGTTCGATCCATCGATGCCGTCACTGAGGAGAACCATCCGCCGTACTTGTCCGCGCGTTGCGGTGGCCAGGGTCTGTTGACCCAGGCGAAGGCCGCTCGGAATGTCGGTGCCGCCGCCGGCTTCAATGCGGGCGATCTCGTTTCGGATCAGCACCCGTCGTCCGGCGATCGGACCCATCGGCACGGCGATGTGCGCGCCGCTGTTGTAGATGACGATGGAAAGCGAGTCCGTGTCGCGCATTCGATTGACGGTCTGCTGGAGGGCGGTTTTCGCTTGGGCGATCTTCGCGCCACTCATGGAGCCCGACGTGTCGATCACGAGCGCCATCGCGACCGGCGGCGGGGGGCCTTCCACACCGTCCTCGCCTTTCACCGTGACCTCGAAGAGCACGGGCATGCCGTCGCCCACAAGCACCGCGCCTTGGCTCAGCGCGCCGGTGATGGTGAGCGGTCCGCTGGTGAACTGGACGTGCGTCGGGCCCGTGACGGGAGGAGGCGTGCCTCTGGTGAGCGGGGGCATTCGATGGCCGTGGGGCCCTGGTCCGTGTGCGAGGACGACGCCAGCAGTGGCGAGGGCCGCGCATCCAAGGGCGGCGGCATAGGAAAGACCCCGCTGGCGGAAGAGACGGCGAAGCAGACGACGAGCGCGAATTCGGTGCATGAAAAACCTCCTGCTCCAGCAAACACCCATCCTGTCGTCGGTGACGTTAGGGTTCGGTAAGAGCGTCGCGCGATCTGGATTGCAGCAAACGTTCCGGCGAATAGCGAAGTGATTTCAGCGCCTATTCCAGAGGCCTGCTCTTAGGGGCAGGAGTCTGCTGCTATTGAACGCATCCCGCATGTCCTGTTTGGCGACACCTCGGACACGGCCGGAATGACCTGTCGTCAACCAGGAGCGTCCCAGGTGTCCACTTAGGCCCGCAGGGTTTGAACGAGCGCGTCGACGCTCTTCTTCGCGTCGCCGAAGAGCATGCGGTTGTTGTCGCGAAAGAAGAGCGGATTGCCGACGCCGGCGTAGCCCGCTGACATGCCTCGTTTGAACACAACAGTGCGCTTGGCTTTCCACGCCTCGATGACCGGCATGCCGTAGATGGGGCTGCTCGCATCGTCGAGGGCACCGGGGTTCACGATGTCGTTCGCGCCGATGATCAACACGACGTCGGTCGCCGACATGTCGTGATTGATCTCTTCCATCTCGAGAACGATGTCGTAGGGCACGCCCGCTTCCGCGAGAAGAACGTTCATGTGTCCGGGCAAACGACCCGCCACCGGGTGAATCGCAAAGCGAACGCGCGTCCCTTTCTTCTGCAGCAGCTCCACCATCTCTTTCACGGGATGCTGTGCGCGCGCGACCGCCATGCCGTAGCCGGGGACGATGACGACTTCTTCGGCGCTTTGAAGTTCGCCAGCGAGTCCTTCGGCGTCGGTTTCCGTAATGTCGCCGACCGGACCGTCCGCTTTCTTTGCCGAGCTCCCGTCCGCTGTCCCGAATCCACCGAAGACGACGTTGACGATCGAGCGGTTCATCGCTCGGCACATGATGATCGAGAGGATGGCGCCGCTCGATCCGACGAGCGCACCCGTGACGATCAAAAGGTCGTTCGTGAGCACAAAGCCGGCCGCTGCTGCTGCCCAGCCGGAGTAGCTATTCAAAAGCGAGACCACGACGGGCATGTCGGCGCCGCCGATCGCCATCACCAAATGCATGCCGAGAACGCCGGTGATGCCGGTCATGATCAGCACCCACTGGAGCCCGTCCATCGGGGTCTCGGCGTCCATAAACGGCCACGCAAGTGCGACCGTCGCGCCCACCATCGCCAGGTTGAGGAGGTGGCGTCCGGGCAGAAGCAGCGGCTTGCCCGACATCGAGCCGCGAAGCTTCGCCCACGCGATGATCGAACCGGTAAAGGTGATCGAGCCGATCGCGATCCCGATCCAAATCTCGACCGCGTGGATCGCGTGTTCCGTCTCGCTGAGGGTCGCGTCGCCGGGGGCGAGGTAGCTGCTCATGCCGACGAGCACCGCAGCCAGGCCGACAAAGCTGTGGAGAAGCGCAACGAGCTCGGGCATCGCGGTCATGACGACGCGTTTGGCCATCACGGCGCCGATGAGACCGCCGACCAGGACCGCGCCGCCGATGAGCTCCCACGCTTGAATCTGCGGCTGGAGAGCCGTCGCGATCACCGCGAGGATCATGCCGGCGATCCCGAAGGCGTTTCCGCGCCGCGCGGTTTCTTGTTTGGAAAGTCCGCCGAGGCTGAGGATGAAGCAGACGCCCGCCGTCAGGTAGGCGATGGTGGTCGCGTTCGCCCCCATCAGCTGCCTCCCTTTTGAAACATCTTCAGCATGCGTTGGGTGACGAGAAACCCGCCCGCGACGTTGATGCTCGCAAAGAGCAGCGCGACCGCCCCGAGGATGGTGGCGAGGCTGCTCGTGTCTGCGTTGCCCGCCTGCAGCATGCCCCCGACCAGGATGATCCCACTGATGGCGTTGGTGACGCTCATGAGCGGCGTGTGAAGGGCCGCCGTCACCGACCAGACGACCTGCCAGCCGACGAAGCACGCCAGCACGAAGACGGTGAAGTGCGGCACGAAAGAGTCCGGCGCGTAGAGTCCGACGAGCGCAAAGACGCCGAGGGCCAGAGCTCCGGCGATCACCGTCGGGGCTGAACTCGGCTCGGGCTTTGGTGGAGGCTCGCGCGCTTCGACTTCCTGCGGCGGCGTTTCCACCTTCGGCGGCGCGGCAGGTCTCGGCGGCGGCGGAAGAACCTCTCCGTCGTGGCTTTGAAGCGCGCCGCGAACGACCTCGTCCTCGAGATCGATCGAAAAGCCTTCGTCGCCCACCATGTCGCTGAGCAGGTGCACGATGTTGCCGCTGAAGAAGCGGCTCGAGGTCGACGCCATCCGGCTCGTGAGATCCGTGTGTCCGAGGATGTGCACGCTCTCGTGCATGTGGTGTTCGCCCGCTTCGGTGACCTCGCAGTTGCCACCGTGGGAGGCCGCAAGGTCGACCACAACCGAACCTGGCTTCATCGACTCGACCATCGCCTTCGTGATCAAGACCGGCGCCTTCTTTCCAGGAATAAGGGCCGTGGTCACGATGACGTCGACCTCCTTGGCCTGGTCCGCAAAGAGCGCCATCTCCGCGTCGATGAACTCCTTGCTCATCGTTTTCGCGTAGCCGCCTTCGCCTTCGCCGCTCTCGTCGAAGTCGAGCATCAGGAACTTCGCGCCGAGGGATTCAACCTGCTCGGCGGTGGCGGGACGAACGTCGAAGGCGCGAACCTCGGCGCCGAGCGCCCGCGCCGCCGCGATGGCCTGAAGACCCGCAACGCCCGCGCCGATCACGAGGACCTTCGCCGGCGGCAGCGTACCGGCCGCGGTGACCGTCGCCCCGAAGAAGCCCTCGTACGCGACCGCGGCTTCGAGCACCGCGCGGTAGCCGGCGATGTTGGCCATGGACGAAAGGACGTCCATCTTCTGGGCGCGGCTGATGCGCGGGATGCGATCGAGGGCGAGGGCGTTGACCCTGGCTTCGGCGAGGCTTGCGACGAGCTCTTTGTTTCCGAGCGGATCGAGAAGTGCGATGAGCAGGCTGCCTTCGGGGAGCTGAGCCACCTCGGCTTGAGTGGGCGGGCAAACCTTCACCACCACATCGCAGGTCCAAGCGGTCTCCCGGTCCGCGATCGTGGCCCCGGCGCTCTCGTAGTCGTCGTCCGAAAAACCAGCCGACTGGCCGGCGGCCTTCTCGATGCGCACCGCGAACCCGAACTTGACGAGTTTCCCAATGCTTTCGGGCACGATTGCGACGCGCCGCTCACCTTCGAGGGACTCCTGGACGACGCCCAGGGTAAATTTCGACGCTTCGGCGGAACCGGTCATGACGCGCGCGGATGGTATGCGTGGCGCCTTGTCCGGGGCAATGGCTTTGCCGGAAATCCACGGGATCCGAGCGATCTGTCGATGATCCTCACACGCCTTGAAAACGCTCGTGAATCTCAGGACGCTTCGGACCGTCGTTTGAGGACATCCTTTGACGCGATCGTGGGAGCGTCGCATAGGGAGCCGGAGAGGGAGACACCATGAGATTGACCATCGCGCTGCTCGTTGCGCTCGTGTTTGGGGTCGGAGCGTCAGTTCAGGCGGACGCACCGCGGCACGGATCCGATCGCGTGGAAGACGCGGACGAAGGACTTCGAAACGCGAACCGTCGTGAGCGTCGTCGTCGGCGCCGGGCCCGTCGTCGCGCCAGGCAGCGTCAGTACGCGGAGCAGGAGCGTCGTCGTCAGGAGCTCGAGCGCCAGCGTCTCGCGACGCAGCAGGCGCAAGCCGAAGCGGACGCGGCGCGCCTTCGTCAGCAGCAGGTTGTCGCCGCGCCGGTGATCGTCGGTGCGCCGCAGCAGGAAGTCGTCATCACGCAGATGGGCTTCAACGTGAACCAGGTGCAGCAGCAGGCGGTCGCGTTCCAGACGGGCTTTCTTCCGGACCCCTACCAGATGAACGGCTTTGCGGCGGGACGTGTGTCCTCCCGGCGCCTTGGACTTCCGGCGGGCTGCCCCGGCTTTTGGACCCAGAGTCCTCAGCATGTGGTGACGCTGCAGACGCCGATGCAGTACTTCCGCGTGGATGTGATCTCGAACGTCGACACGACCCTGGCGGTGGTGATGCCGGACGGTCACGTCTACTGCAACGACGACGGAGGCCAGGGACGCAACCCGCGCATCGAAGGGCAGTTTCCGCCCGGAACCTACGCGATCTACGTCGGCACCTACCAGCGCGGTCATCGCGCGAACTACACGGCGCAGTTTACCGAGCGCCCCCTACATCCGCAGCAGCAGGTCGTCGTGCAGCAGCCGGTTCAGGGGCCGACCGTGACGATTCACCACGGCCAGCCGCAGCCCCATCCGCAGCAGGTTCAGCAGTACCCGCAGCAGCCTTATCAACAGCCGGTGCAGTATCAGCAGCCGGTGCAGCAGGCGCCGAGCTGTCGTCAGATCATGCTCGAACGCGGCCACCACGCGGCGAATCTTCAGCACTGCAACGGCGCGGAACCCTACTGCGCCGCCGCGCTGCTTCGCGCGGGTCACCATCCCGCGAACCTTGTGCACTGCCAGGGTGTCCCGCCGAACTGCGCGGTGACGCTTCTCGAGCAGGGGCATCACCCTGCGAACCTGGTGCACTGTCAGAACGTCGAGCCGGCCTGCGCCGATCAGCTGCTTCGAAGCGGGCAGCATCCCGCGAACCTCGTGCACTGCCAATAGCGCCTACCGCGGGTTGACCTCGACGCTCAACGCGCAAAGGCGGTTCGCCAGTTCAGAGGAGAGTCCATAGGGCGCCGGTTCGGGCGCCCTTGGCGTTTCGCCCATCAAGGTCGCGTAAAGCACACAGGCGGTGAGCAGCGAACCGGCACCGTTGGGGTGACTCGCGTCGGGAACGTGAAGGGGCACGTCCGGAAAGCGCCCGAGCGCAAGATCCCACGCCGCTCCTACGCGCGCGATGCGGTCGTTTCCCGCTGCGATGCGGACGTAACGCCCCTCGACCGCGCGCGCCATTCGGTCGGGGCCCATGCGCAAAAAGGGAAGGCGGTACTGCGGACTCTCGGCGCCGCGAGCCCAGGTCGCGAACCAAATCACCTGGCTGCCCGCTCCGCGCGCAAGGGACGCCAGCTCCCGCCCCGCCTGAAAGAAGGGCCCCGGGTCGGCGAGTGTTTCGAGGCTTTGTCCCTGGAGGATCACCACGTCGAAGCGGCCCTCGCGAATTCGATCGCGCACGTGCGGCGAGGCGAGATGGTCGACAAAACGGGCCCCATCGCGGGCTGCGGGTTCCACGTCGACGGCGCAGCCGTGGGTTGCTGTGCCGAGTTCTCGGAGTAGTCGTGGAAGCTCGTTGTAGGACGTGTAGCTGTTGCCGATCATCAACACGCGCAGCGCCGGCGGGTTGTCGCAAGGCAGCGGGGGCGGTCCATCCGCCGGCATCGTCAGCAGGAGCAACAAGCTCAGCCTCAGCATCCTCGAGAGGGTAGCGGAGGATTCTAGTGAAGCCCGTAGCGCTGCATCCAGCGATAGAGCGTGGGGCGCGAGATGCCGAGGGCGCGAGCAGTGCGGCTCTTGTTCCCGTCGCACGCGCGCAGAGCGTCTTCGACGAGCTTGGCGTCGTGGCGTTGAAGCGCCACGCGGCGAGGCTGAATGGTCTGTCCGAGGTCGAGGTGCGACGCGTCGAGACGCTCGCCGTCCGCCATCAGCACCGCGCGACGGAGGGCCTGCTCGAGCTCTCGGATGTTGCCGGGCCAGTCGTGCAGCATTAGCTCCCGAAGGGCGTCGCGGCTGGCGGAGAGCTGGCGCATCCCGGGCTCGCGCGCGATCCGCGCAAGAAGGGTGGTCACGAGGGCGGGAATCTCTTCGCGCCGCTCGCGAAGGGGCGGCAACGTCAGCTGGACGGCGGCGAGGCGAAAGTAGAGGTCCTGGCGAAATCGTCCTGCTTCCACCTCTGCGTTGAGGTCGCGGTTGGTCGCCGCGATGACGCGAACGTCGACAGGAACTTCCGCGCCGCCGCCGACCGGGCGCACCACTCGCTCTTGAAGAACGCGAAGCAGGCGCGTCTGCATGCGCGGCGGCATCTCGCCAACTTCATCGAGGAGTAGCGTGCCACCACGCGCGCTTCGAAACAGACCGGGACTGTCGCGGATCGCGTCGGTGAAAGCGCCGCGAACATGACCAAAGAGTTCGCTTTCGAGAAGCGTCTCCGAGAGCGCGCCGCAGTTGATCCCCACGAATGTGCCTTCGCTGCGTCCGCTTCGTGCGTGAATCTCGCGCGCGAAAACTTCCTTTCCGGTTCCGGACTCGCCTTCGATCAGCACCGTGAGATCCGTCGGCGCGGCCCGTTCGACGAGATCGATCACCCGCCGCATCGGTCCCGAGCGGACGAGAACCCTCGAGTCTTCACCTGCCTCGGCCTTCGCGAGTTCGCTTGCGAGGCGCGTGATCTCCGCGGCGCGATGGGCACTTTCCTGCTGGGCCCGCTGCGCCGTCAGACTGAGTTCTTCGTTGCGGCGCTGCGACGCTGCGTGAAGGCGCGCGTTTTCAATCGCGAGCCCGAGGAGGTCCGCGAGCGCAGCAAGCAGCTCGCGTTCCTCACTGCCAAAGCGTGCTTCGGAAAACCGGTGGTCGAGGTAGAGCGCGGCGACGACGGCATCCGGCGAGCGAATCGGAACGCAGAGGATGGAGCGAAGGCCCATCGCGTGAACGCTTTGTGCGGATTCGAGGGCCGGATCCTGGGCGGCGCGAGCGGTAAGAAAGGGTTCACCCGAGGAGAGCACCTTTTCGGCGACGCTTCGCGAGAACCGAAAGCGACTGCGACGAATGTGTTCGCGGTCGATGTTTCGCGCAACGACGACCTGCGGCCGCTTCTTCGGGATGCGCTTGAGGAGAAACGCGCGCTCGGCGCCGGTCATCGCCACTGCTTCGTCGAGGGCAAACGCGTAGAGGCGCTGTTCGTCGCGCTCCATCAACACCCGGCGCGCCAACGCGAGAACTCGGCGCGCATCGCCGCCCCCTACGGCCGGTGGTGGTTGCTTCGGACGATCGAAACGGAGCCGAAGGCCGGCCGGGAGGGTCTCCGCGATCGCCTTTCGCAGCGCGGCCGCGCGATCCTTAAACCGACTCGCTTCGTCGGCACGTGGAGATGACGCCGCGCAGAGCTCGAGGGCTTCAAGGACCCGCAACCGGTCATCGTCGCTTTCGCATCGCTTCAGTGCCCGCGCCGCCAGGTCCGCGGCGAGGGCGGGTTGTCCGTCGTTGAGCGCGCGGCGGCCGTCGACCAGCCAAAGTCGCGCGCTGAGGCCTACCGCTTCGATCGCCTCGGGGTCGAGTGGGCTTGCGTCGCCGAAGGACGCGGCGACCAGGGTTGCCTCCCACGCCTGTTTGGACGCGCCGAGCGATCGAAACTCGTCGCGCGCGCGAAGCGCGAGGTGTGTGCCTTCTTCCGGGTGCTCGCGTCCGACCAGCTCGGCCTCGATGAGGAGGCAGAGCGCGCCGTACATCGCGTAGTTGATCGCTGCGCTTTGCGCCTTGGCGCGCTCGAGCACAACGCGCGCTTCGTCGTGGGCGCCGACCGCGAGAAGGAGGCTTGCCAGGTTGGTTGCGGCCGCGGCGGCGGTGATGGGGCGACGAAAGCGTTCGGCGAGTCGTTCCGCGGCTCCGTAGCCCTCGATGGCGCGGCCGAAATCGCCGAGGGCATGGTCGGCGGTCGCGACGTTCATGACGTAGGCGGGCCACCCACTGAAATCGTCGGTTCGTTCGAAGAGCTCGCGGGCGAGGGCGTAACGAGTGCGCGCCGGACGCCACTCTCCGCGTGCGGCGAACGCGGCCGCGATTCGTGCGTGGGCCTGGGCGCGTAGCGCGTCGTCCTCCGAGAGTGAAAGGGCGCGCTCCGCGAGCTGCTCCGCCTCCTCGGTGTTTCCGTGCGATGCGGCGAGGTCCGACTGGAGAAGTGCGAGGCGAACCGACCAGGGATAAGCAGCGGGAGTCGTCAGGATCGCCGATGCCGCTTCGAGGTCGCCCCGTTCCCGAAGCACGGTTGCCTCGATGACCCGTGCCTGGTCACGGAGGCTGGAGTCCTCCCGCACCGCGCGAATCGCTTCGCGCTTCGCTTCCTTCCACCGACCCAGGCGAAGCAGGCGTTCGGCTCGCTGGATGCGGCGCGCCGCGCTTTCCGGTTCGTCTTCGATCTCGACGGCTTTTTCGAGTTCGCCGACAAGGGCGTGCGCGTCGGCTCGAAGCGAAGCCGGTGCGGGCTCGTCCAGAAGAGCAGCGAGCGCACGTCGTCCGGCGCCGACAGCGAGGGCAGCTCTTGCCGCGGCAAGCCCTCGCGCCGGGGCCATCGCCGAGTCCTGGGCCGCGAGGATGTCGGCAGGGGGACGCGTTGGATCGTC
>JBCDAA010000054.1:0-30292 GCA_039186435.1 Myxococcota bacterium
CGAACCTCCGAGCGAAGCGAGGCGCGAAGCGTCATTGGAGGGGGACCCGCGGGGATTCACTCCCCGTGGGGGGAGGTCTAGGGATAGACCTCCCAAAGGAAACAGGTTCGCGGACAGCGCGAACCTCCGAGCGAAGCGAGGCGCGAAGCGTCATTGGAGGGGGGACCCACGGGGATTCACTCCCCGTGGGGGGAGGTCTAGGCATAGACCTCCCAAAGGAAACAGGTTCGCTGACGAGACCTTGGTCCTGGGCTGCTCGAAACCCCGCGGCCAGGTCATCGCCGTGGGCGCGCGCAAGATCGGCCGCGCGCTGAACACCGATCGTTTGAATCAGTTCGATCGCGCTCTCGCGGGTCACTCCGCCGGTCGCTCCGGCAAAGCGGCCCGACGCGACATCGATGAACGCTTCGTACCGCTCGACCGGCGTCAGGTGGTCGAGCGACTTCGGGTAGCGCCGATAGAGGGGAACTCCGTCGCGCTCGAGGGTGAGGCCGGACCTCGTGTCGAGGCCGCTCCAACGTCGGCGTGCAGAGCCTGCGGCGGGAACTCCCAAGACGCTGACCGGAGCGAGACGACTCGCACTCAACTTGGTTGCAGCCGCTTTTCGAGACGGCGTGAGCTCGCCAAAGACGTGGCACTTCCAGACGCGCTCTTCTTCCACAAACCCGCCGGTGACGAACGCAAGCTTCGCCGCTTCGCGCTGGAGCGGCGGGTGGTCTACCTCGCCAAGGCGCAGCGCCGCGTCAAAGAGGCGCTCGTGGCACCCATGGGTTTCGCCAAGTTCCGCCAAGAGGTTCACGGCGAAACCCGACTTGCCCAGGGAGCCCAGCCGGATCGGCGGACTTGGGAAACAAGGGAGCGCCTCGGAGACCGAGAGCAGCCAGTCCCCAAGAGGGGCGTCCGCAGGGACGTCGCCGTGGCGCAGCTTCGCGACGGCCGCGGCACCTCGAAGCAGTGCGCTCGACGAGCGTTGCGCGCGAAGGTCACCCGAAGTGTCGGAGGCGTACACGCATCGTCCGAGCAGCGCACTCGCCGCCACGACCGGATCGTCGTCTGGACCCACGGTGTCAACGCGATGGCGAAGTTGAAAAGGGTCTGCGAGAGACGCGAGAAAGACAGCCGCTGCGGCAACCGGCGAGGCCGGGCTCTCCATCGCTCGCCCGACGAAGTCACCGAACTCGCGCACCACCGCCGCGAGTCGTTCGTGATCGGGCGGCGCTTCACCCGTGATCCACATCCGCATTGCTCCGTCGCACACGATGTCGGTAACGAGCGTGACGCGCGAGGCATGCGCTTCGCGGTGGACGTCGATGTAGGGCAGTACGCTTCGGAGAACGAAGTCCGCTTCGCCGCGCAGCTTTCCACCGAACCGGGTGTATCGCCGAAGGAGTTCGAAATCGCCTGCCCGTTCAGGAGATTCAGGGGCGAGCAGGCTGAGTTTGCGGAGCAGGATGGTGGTCTGCTCCCGTAGGGTTCGGACGCGCATCTGTGAGCGGAGCGAGACGCGAAGCGTCACTGGTGGGGGAGAGGTCTAGGGATATAGACCTCCCAAAGAAACCAGAGTTCTAGAAGATGCAGGCACCGTATTCGATGCCGTTGAAGATCAGCCCTGGGGCTGGGCCAAGACGGCCGCAGACGAAGCCGAAGCCAAGGCTCGAGCAGTCGTTGACCGCGATGCCGCGACGGCACCACTTGAGGCACTGCGACCCACTCGCCGTGTTGATGCAGGCGAAGCCGCGCTGACAGTTCGTGTCGTCGACACAGACCGAGCCTTGGCCGCCGGTTCCGACGGGGCCCGCGCAGTCGGTCAGGCGCCGGCCGGACATCTCTTCGAAGATCGAGCACGCCGACGTTGCGGAACAGCCCGTCTGCGTCACAGGGTCGCAGTTGGAGGTGCAGAGGTTGTCCGGCCCGCCCAGGTTGATGATGCAGACGTCGCCGGGTCCTGCGCTGCAGTCCGCGTCGCTGTTGCACCAGCGCTTGCACTGCCCGACGGGCGCAGCGGCGGTGCCGACGTTGACGCAGCCGTTGCCGGGCACGCATTGCACCGCGGCGCAGTCTCCACCTTCCGGGACCGTTCCCGCCGGGCTGCAGGTGCGGTCGCCAGCGGGCGTGAGGTAACAGCCTTGGCCGGTCGGACATCCGCACTGAGGCGCGGTAAGCTGGCACGGCATCTCGGTGCAACTCGGATCCCCACATCCGCGACCAGGGATGCAGGTAAGGCCCGGCAGGCACATGGTACTGTCCGGCGTGTGAGTGCACGCGCTCGCCGCACAGCTGTCGATCGTGCAGGCGACGCCGTCGTCGCACACCATGGGTGTTCCCGGAACGCAGCTTCCAGCAACACAGGTCTCGACGCCATTGCACGCGTCGCCATCGTCGCAGGAGGTTCCCGTGCAGCCCGCGTCCATCGGTGCCGCGTCGAATCCGGCGTCGAAGCCAGCGTCGGTTCCGCTGTCCGATTCGCCGGCGTCGACGCCCACGGAGGTGTCGAGCACGTCGCTGTCGAGGGCGCCGCTGTCGACGGTTCCCGTGTCGGGCACCCCGCTGTCGACGCCGCCGCTATCGACGGTGCCGGAGTCAGGCGCTCCGCTATCCGGGGACGTTCCTGTGTCGCGGGTACCGGAGTCCGTGCTTGGACGACCGCCACCACCACCAGCTGCGCACGCCATCAGCGAAGCCGACAGCGAGACCATCAAAACTTTTCGAACCATCACAACCCACCAAAGGAAGTACGAATTGAGCAACATACGATTCGGCTCAAGAGCAGGCAAACGCTCACGCCGGATTTACAGGGGTTTGCATGACGGTCGTTCCCGCGCGGCTCGCCTTTGGATCACGCGGCGTGCTGGTGGGCTGGAAGTCGCCTTTGGGGGCGGCGTGGGCGCAATTTTCAAGTCCGCTTGCGCTTAAGCCGACGGACTGCCGCTTGCTCGGATCCTTCGGGCGGTCGGCTCGCGTGGCGTGGTGGGGCGATCGTCCGGTCGCGTTGACCCGCGGCGAGGCAACGCCGCGCGCGCTCGAGGTGCCGGAGGCGAGGATCCTCGAGGTCGCAGGCGGTGGCGATCTCTGGACCGCGTGGGTGAGCGATCGCGTCATGCTGCGGAAGGGGTCGGAAGGCGCGAAGGCCGTTGCGCCCGCGGGCACCCTGAAGGCGCTTCGGGTCGTGCCGCTCTCGGGGGGCGCGCTCGTCGTTGGGTTCGGCGAAGGAAGTCTGCGCGTGATTCGGAGTGGGCCGACGTCGGTCGCGTATCAACATCCGATCGAGGCGCCGATTCGCGCGATCGATGCGTGCCGCGCGGGTGGCCGTGCCGTGGTTGCGTTTGAGGATCAGCGCGGCGTGCACCTCGCCGTGCTGGATGCCCAAGGCCGCATGCGGGAGCGCCCCTATCTGCTTGCCGACTACGCACGAGACCCCGCCGTGCTGTGGGTGGAGTCGACCTTTGCGCTCGCAACGAGAGACGACGACGGCGTTTCCGTCCGTCTCGGCGGCGACGCGCCGGTGCTTCACTGGCCCTCGGTGTCGGGTCCCTTTGCGCTAGCGCGCTGGCGTCAGCGCATCGTGCTCGTGCAGGTCGCCCTCGATGGGGACGGAGCGCGCGTACGTTTTCGAATGGCCAAGCCCGACGGAAGCGAACGTGACGAACACGAGGTGGACTGCGCGCCCCAGGAGGCTGGCCTTCGCCGTCGGCAGCTCGCCGTGCGAGAGCTCTTGCTCGCACTCCCGACGATGTTGCGAACCTCGGGGTATCGCGGCGCGGCGCTCCCCAACGTGGGTCCAAGCGGTTGTGACGCGGAGTACGTGGACGGAGGAACGACGATTCACATTCGTGCCCACCTCTCGGAGAAGGGCCCGATCCGTCTCGCGCTCTCCCTGGGCGCGCCGCCTCGTCCCTACGAACCCTCGCTCTGGAGTCGCTTTCGTCGTCCTGAAGTGCCTCCGGCGATTGTTGAGCACCTGAGTGAAGGCGAAGAGGTTGTCCGTTTCGAGGAGGAGGGTGGCGTGTGGCTCGATGTGAAAGTCGCCGAGCTACCGGCGCCAGCCCGGCTCGCCGCGTGGATTCGTGCGATTCGCGAGTTCCACGAGCGATGAGGTCTATCGCCGCGGCGCGAGTTGCGGGATAACTCGCGGGCGTGTCTCTTCCCTACTTGCTCGATCAAGCCGTGCGTCAGAGCGGCGTCTTGATCGCCCGCCTCGCCACGGTGGGCGGCAAGCGCGTGAAGTTGGCGGAGGTCGAAAACCAGCTCTTCTTTGCGGTCACCGAGGAGCTCGAGCGGCTCGGCATCGGCCGCAAGGTGGGCGCCGATATGTTTGGGATGGCGCTCCGCTCGTACCTTCGAAAGATCAACCGCATCAAACAATCGCACGCGTCGGCGGGGCGGTCGCTTTGGGAGCTGGTCTTTGCCCACATCTCCGAGCATGCGCCGGTGAGCCGCGCGAAGATCTTGCTGCGCTTCAGCCACGAAGACGACGTCCTTCTCCGGGGGGTTCTCCACGACCTTGTCGAGAGCGGCATGCTTCGACGCGCCGGTGAAGGTGCGCAGGTCACCTATGCGCCAAGCGATCCCGAATCGCTTTCGCAGTCGCAGCTGGAAGCCGCGCAGGACGCGCTGGTGTGGGCGGCGATCTATCGGCACGGACCGGTCGAGCGGGAGGCGCTCCTGCGCCTCGCGAGTTTGCGCGCGAAGCAGCTCGAGGGCTCCCTTGAGCGACTGCTTGGCGACGCGCGCATCGAGCGTTCCGGCGAGGAATTTTCGGCGCGTAGTTTTCTGGTGGAGCGGGATGCGGCGGTCGGCTGGGAGGCCGCCGTCTTCGATCACCTGCACGCGGTCATCGCGACGGTGGTTCAAAAGCTCACCCCCGAGGTGCCGCAGGCGCTGCGGGATGCGACGGGCGGGAGCACGTACACGATCGATCTCGCCGCGGACCACCCGTTGCGCGACGAGGCGCTGGCGCTTCTGGAGCGTTTTCGCGAGGAAGCCGCCGCGCTTCGAGCGCGGGTGGAGGCCCACAACGAGGAAAACGGTCAGGGATCGCAGCCGGAGCGGCTGGTGCTCTATGCCGGCCAGCGTGTGGAGCGCTCTTAGATCTCTCCAGGGGGTGACTTTTCGGTCACTTGCAGGCCGGCGCCGGTTTCCAAGAAGCTAGGGCGCTTTGGCTCAACGGCAGTTCTATCGCCTGTTCGCACTCGCAGCGTTTGTGGTCGCGTGCGGAGGACCCTCCACAGGAAGCGAGTCGCATTTTCTGGAGCGGTGCCAGGAAGGGCGCTGCCCTGAGGAGCTCGCCTGCGTCTGCGGCGTTTGCACCCGATCGTGTCGCGACGCGAGCGCGTGCGAAGGTGGGGCGGAGTGCGTGGGGGCGACCGAGGTGGACGCGCCGGCGTGCGACGAATCGGCGGCGAACGTTCCGAGGTTTTGCGCAGCGCTCTGCGACCGCTCGGAAGACTGCAGCGGTCTGGGCGCACGACACGTCTGCGAAGAGGGTCGCTGCGTCGCGGATCGCACTTACGAGCGCGAGGAGCTCGCCCTCGCGCCAACCTCGGAGTGCACGGAGGACAGTCCAACACCGGAGCGAATTCTCTACGTCTGTGACTGCGCGGCGGGCGCGGACGCCGGATGCCAAGCCGGTGACGACGGTGGTTCCGGTGCCGTGGATGCACCGCTTCGGACTCTTGCCGCTGCGATCGCTGCGGAGGACTTTCGCGCGGCGGGGGGCGCGATCGCGCTGTGTCGTGGTGGCGTGTTCGAGGTCGATGCGCTCGCCGTGGATGCCGCGTGTACCGAAGCCGCTCCCTGCAGGCTCCAGGACTATTACCCCTCGGATGATTTCGCCCTTGCGCGTCCTCGCATCAACTCGGGATCGGATGGCATCGCCGCCGGCAGCGCGAACCTAGAGATCCGGAACCTGCGCCTCGAAGGCGCGAGCACGGGCGAAGGTGTCGAGGTCCTTCCTGGAAGCTCGGCAATCGCCCTCTGCGGCATCTCCATCGCGGGCTACGAACTCGGCGTCAGTGCACTCCAAGGGGCGAGCACGTCCACCGGCGTCACGATCGCGGACGCGTTGATCGCGGGGAACGGTAACGAAGGCATTCAAGGGGCCGCGGACGATTTGCGAATCTCCCGGGCTACGCTTCGCGACAACGGCGTGGCGTTTGACGACACGATCGCAGCGGTCGATATCTCCGCGGCGAGTCCCGTTCGAAACCTCCGCATTGAGGACTCGGTGTTCGGCATTCACGGGGCGGACGGCAACGAATGCAACTCGCGGATGGTGCAGGTGAGCGGCACCGTCAGCGAGCTTCGGGTGGTCGACAGCGTCTTTGGCGACGAATCCATGGACTCCACGCAAGGCTGCTGGGGCGTCGTAGTGGGAAGCGCGCACGACGCGCTCGTCGATGTGGCGGATGATGTCGTCGTCGCGCGGAATCGCTTCGTCAATCTTGGGTTGACCGCGATCGGGCTGACCGGCTGCGCCAACTGCACCGTCGAAAACAACGCCATCACGCACCGCGGCGACGCGAAGGCCATCTCCGTGCCCGCGCGGCTCGTCGACGTCTCCGACGGTCCCATCGACAACGTGCGCGTGCAGAACAACTCGATCTACCTCGAAGGCGCCACCGAATCCGTCGGCGTCTTTGCGGCGGCGCCGGCCGGGGTCCTCACGCTTCTCAACAACGCGGTCCGCTACGAGGTCGCGGCGCCGCTGAGCGCCTGTTTCGACCTCGCCTTCGACGGCGACGACACCTCGGACTTCAACCTCTGCTGGCGGCCCGACGGCGCGCCGGTCTTCGAGTTAAATCGCGGCGACCTCGCGACCTGGCAGGGCGAAGGGCAGGACGCGAATTCGTTCGTCGCCGATCCGCTCTTCGTCGGGCCTTTCGATCTTCGCACGAGTGACGAGGCATCGCCGCTGGTCGACAACGGTTCGCCAGGTGGAGCCGCCGATGCACTCGGAGGATCGCGGGACGCGTCCCCCGACATCGGCGCGTTCGAGCGCTGAGGGGTGGTTGACGCGGGTGACGGAGAAGGGGTGACGGAGAAGGGGTGACGGAGAAGGGGTGACTTTGGGGTCACTCCCCTTGAGTGCGGCGGGAACGCAACACTGCGCTCATGCTGAAACTGCAGTGGAGACTTGTTCTGGTTTGCGTGCTGTCCGTCGGCTGTGGTGAGAGCCCGGTCGGGGTTCGAGACGGCGGCGTCGACAGTGAGGTTGGTCCGGGAACCACGCGGATTCGGTCCGCCGAAGGAGGAACCGCGACGGATCCCTCGGGGCGTTTTCGTCTGCAGATTCCGCCGGGCGCTCTTGCGGAGGACACGGAGATTTCGATTCGGCAGGCGTCGGACGCGGAGCTCGAAGCGGCCCTCGACACGGCGACCGTTGGTTTCGTGCTGGAGCCCGACGGACTCACGTTTCGCGAGCCCGTGCGCGTGGAGTGGTCGGTTCCGGAGGCTGTTGAGGACGGCGCGATTCAGCTCGGCACCATCGATTCGATCTCGCTCGAGCATGGCGTTGAAGGAATCAGCACGGGCGAGGTGGTCGTCGGCGCGGACGCCGTCGAGTTTCACGCCGAGCTCACGCACTTCAGCGTCGCGGCCTGGACGCCCTTTGCGTACGGCGGCCTCGTCAACCTTCAGACCGCCTTCGGACCTCGCTCGGCGACCGCGGAGGAAACGCATGAAGCCGTGTTCACGCTTCGAACGGAGGGCATCAACGCGCCGTTGGTCGGGAGTGCGTTCGTCGCCGGCGAAGATCGAGGGATTCGCAATCCGCTTCCGGGCAACGTTCGAACCTTTGGTGTCGAAGAGCGCGCGTCTGGCGTCACGCAGGTGACCATCCCCTGGCAGTGTCGCGCCGATGGAGATCTGAGCGCCGGGTTTGCGATTTCGATCAACGTGGATCGCCTTCCTGCTTGCGATTCGGCTGGGGGCTGCGAGGGAGACGCCGAGTGTACGCTGGTACCTCCCCTCACAGCGCCCACCGAGCCCCTGCGTCTGTGTCTGGCCTCGTCTGTGGGGAACCCTTCGATCTTTTCGATCCTCTTTTTCCACGAGGTCGACTGCGATACCGAAGGGATCGCCGTCTGTTGCGAGAGGCCCTATCCCTCGTCCTGTGGGCTGAGTGATGGGGTCGCGTGCGAGGAGAGCGGAGGCCGCTTCGTTTCCGGGATCGACGAGTGCTCGCCCGACGTGTGTCGCCAGCCGACGGGTGTGATGACGGTCGAGCGCCTCGACCCCGAGGACGTGCCTGCCGGCGAAGCGATCGAAATCACATTGCGCGGTGACGTCATGGCTCCCTTTGAGACCCCTTCGTTCGCGACGTGGCAGGCGGTCGCGGTCATGCAGGACGCCGGTCTCAATCGACCCGCCGAGCGCGTGAACGCGGAGATCGTCTCCCACAGCGCGGACGAACTCGTGGTGCGCGCGGTGACGCCCGCTTCCTTCGAACTCGGTACCCACACCGTGTCGGTCGAGCTCTCACTGATGTCGGACGACCTGCTCCTCTGGGATTCGGAGAGCGACCGCGGGGCCTTCTCCATCGTCGAGCCGGAGCTTCCCTTCGAGGGCGTTTGGTACGTCCGAAGCTCCGAGTTCTTTGGCTGCGACATGCCCTACTCGGGGACGCCCTGGATCTTCTGGCCGGACGGGACCTTCACCGCAGGAACGGGCGGCGTGCCGGAGGTGATTCAGTCCGACGTCGGGCAGCTCGTCTGGCTGCACGACGGAACTTGGGAACGCGACGGCGATCGCATCACCATCACCGGCTGCACGAATCCGTATCCGGAGATCGACGGAGTGAGCTGGGACGACGCCCCCCGGGAGTTCCTCTGGAACGGAACCATCAACCCGATCACCGGCGAACTCAGCGGGATCGGCGCGGCCCAAGCCCGCTTTCGCGGCATCTCCAGTCGCGAGTGCCTCGAGCGTTTCGACATGCATGAACGCTGTGGCGGCGGGCGGGTGCTCGACTGCTGCGAACCCCTCATTGAAATCTGCTCCACCATTCGCGGGACCGACGAAGACCTGCGGCGCGTCGGCTCGGCCTGCCATGCGACGTCGTGCACCGGTATCGACTTCGCGGCGCCTCGCGACAGCGACAGCGTCAACCGATGGGCCACCGAGGAAGGCCCGGGATGGGACACCGTCGGCGCGCTCGGGCGGGTTTGTCCCTACGACGAGTAGGTATTCAGGCTTGAAGAGCGACGCGCCACGAGCCGTGGGTGACCACTTCGTTGCCCTCGACGAAACGGTGGTCGTCGCTTTCGAGCCGGTCCTCCGTGATCCACACGTGGCCGCAGACCGTGGGCAGGAAGACGCGGGTGTCGACGTAGCCATCCACGCGTGCCTTGAGGGACTGCCGCGCGAGATCGCGAAGCGCGAGGAGGTTGAGGACCACACCGTAGAGCACGGCCGCCGGCCAACCGATTCCGAGGGTGATGAAGACGCAGAAGGTCAGGTAGAGCGAGAGGCCCAGGCCGGCAGCGAAACGCGCGCCAAAAGGGGACAGCGCATAGCCGGCGCCGATGGGAATGAAGGAGCCTCCGGAAAGAACGCCGACGACAGCGCCTGCGACGATGGTGGTGAGGGCTTGCGCGCGTAGGCTCCCCGCGGAGGCGACGTAGAAACGGTTCTTCACCGAGTACCCGATCATGCCCTGGCGCGCGGATTTGCTCGCGGGGTCGACCCGGATCCAGCCGCGAGACTCCACGTACGCGGCGAGGCGGTCGCGGGTGTCTTCGACCGACGCCGGAAAGAGGGTGAGTTCGGTTTCGACGGTGGTGTCGTTCGCGTCCTTCCAGGTGAGCGAAACGACGCGGGAGGTTGTGGTCTCTGCGAGGCCGAGGCGCACGATCGACGCGTCCGCGATGCGCAGGATCTTCGGTCGAAAGAACGCGCGGCAGGCAAACCAGGCGCCCTCATCGTGGAGGACGAAAAAGCCCGAGCGACATCGGCCGACGACGGGGGCGCGGTAGGTATACGCCGGGAGCAGGGTCGCGTCCTGGAGGTTCGCGTTTTCGAGCTGCCGGGCGAGCCAGCGAGGCGGCTTTGTTTCGTTGCGGTCGTTGGCTGCCTTTCGAAGCGTCGCCCACACGATGCGCATGTAGATCCAGGCGAGGCGCGCCAGGATGGGTCCCGTGAAGAGCCCAAGGAGCACGTAGACGATGGCGACGAAGGCCACCATGGTGCTGTCTGCAAACGCCAGACCCGCGACGGTTGCGCCGAGGGCGAAGAAGTCATCCATGAAGCTGTGCGCGAGACGAAGGCCCGGCATGGGGATCATGCTGAGGACGAGTCGAAATCCGGTTTTGGCGACGGTCGCAAGCCACCCCGCAAAGGAGCCCACCGAGACGACGACGACGGCGGTGGGAATCGCGCCGAGGCTATCGGCGGCCTCCATCGTCGGGGCGGGGGCTGCGGGCGCTGCTTCGATGCCCGCGTAGGCGAGGATGCTGGCGACGGCGATGCCCGCGAAGGGACGCCACGCCGTCGAGATCGGAACGAGCCACGACTGAACGAAGGGAAGTTTGTCGGCGAGCGACTCGAGGGTCGCGAGGGCCAGGAAGATCGTCGCGAGGGTGTAGAGAAGTCCCGGCTCGCCAATGCCGTGCAGGGCCTCGTGAAGCTCGGGCTCCATCACAAAGCCCGGAACGTCGGCCGGCGCGGCGATGAGAAAAAGAAGCCCGAGGGGGATCCAAGGGTTCTTTCCTGCAGCCGCGCTACACGCGATCGCGGCGACGATGCTCGCGGTGGGCCCCACGAGGGGACGCTAGCACGCTGTTGAACCGAGCATTGACCGATCCGCGGGGTTCTGCGATCTCCATCCGATGACTGCCTTTCGAGGAGCCTTTACGGCGCTCGTGACCCCCTTTCGGGAGGGGGCGATCGACGAGGATGCGCTCCGTTTGCTGGTCGAGCGGCAGATCGAAGGCGGGGTTCACGGGCTGGTGCCGTGCGGGACCACGGGCGAGAGCGTCGTCCTGAACGAGCAGGAAACGAGGCAGGTGATCCGCACGGTCGTGGCGCAAGCGCGCGGCCGTGTTCCAGTGGTTGCGGGGGCGGGAACGAACGACACCCGAAAGACGATCGCCCTCGCGTCGCTCGCGAAGGACGAGGGCGTCGATGGCCTCCTTCTCGTCTGCCCCTACTACAACAAGCCGACGCAGCGCGGTCTCGAGGCGCACTTTCGGGCGGTGCTGCGCGAGGTCTCGCTGCCGACGATGCTCTACAACATCCCCGGCCGGTGCAGCGTGGATCTCTCCGTTGAGACCCTTCACCGGCTGACGGATCTCTCGGACATCGTCGCGATCAAGGAAGCCACTGGAACCGTCGCTCGCGCGCAAGAAATTCTCGCGCGCTGCGGAGATCGAATCGCGGTGTTGAGCGGTGACGATGCGCTGACGCTTCCGATGATGGCCGTCGGTGCGGTCGGCGTTGTGAGCGTGACGTCGAACCTCCTGCCGGCCGAGATGGCGCGGCTCGTTACGTGCCTTCTTGAAGGTCGGGTCACTGAGGCGCGTGCGCTCAACCAGCAACTCCTTGCGGTTCACGAGGCGCTCTTCGTCGAGGCGAACCCGGGTCCCGTCAAAGGTGCGATGGCCGCCGCCAAACTCCTCGCGCCGGAGATTCGCTTGCCGCTGGTTTGGCCGGAGGAGGCGACCGTCGCGGGGGTTCAACACGCGCTGCAGGGCGTAACGGGAAAGGGTGACCGATGACTCGAGTAGGTGTGCTTGGCGCCGCGGGCCGAATGGGCTTGAGCATTGCGCGCGTGGCGACGGAAGAGGGCGTCAAGATTGTCGCCGCGGTGGACCGCAATCGCCCCGGGGATGACTTTGGGGAAGCCGCAGGCATTGGACGCCTCGACGTTCCGATCTCGAGCGACCTCGCCGTACTGCAGGACGTGGAGGTCGTGGTCGACTTCAGTCTCCCCGACGCGGCGGATGCCCTCTTTCGGGAGTGCAAGGTTCCGATCGTCACCGGCACCACCGGGCTTTCCGCGGAGGCCACACAGGCGCGCGACGATGCTGCGACACGGATTCCGGTCGTGGCCGCGCCCAATTACTCACAGGGAGTTACTGTGCTCTTTCACCTCGCGGCAGAGGCCGCCCGCCTTTTGGGTGAGGGTTTCGACGCGGAGGTGGTGGAGATGCACCATCGGCGCAAGGTCGACGCGCCGAGCGGAACGGCCGTGCGCCTCGCCGAGTGCGTGGCCGAGGTTCGCGGGTTGACTCCGGTACACGGAAGGTCGGGTCAGGTCGGAGCGCGCCCCGCGAGCGAGATCGGCGTGCTCGCGCTGCGCGGTGGCGACGTGGTCGGCGAGCACACCCTCTTTTTGGCAGGGCTTGGCGAGCGCCTCGAGCTCACCCATCGGGCGACCGATCGCCACCTTTTCGCGCGTGGGGCCCTTCGAGCCGCACGCTGGATCGGGGGAAGATCGCCCGGTCTTTACGACATGAGCGATGTAATGGGCCTTCGGTAGGTTCCGCCCGCGCAAGGGCCGATTCTTGTTAGACTCCGCGGCCATGGGACAATCGTGTCCTCAGTGTGGGACAGCGGTCGCGCCGGGTACGAAGTTCTGCGGTCAGTGCGGTTTCGACCTCAGCCAATCCGCGAGCCCGAAGAAGACGATGATGGGCGGTGGGTTTCAACCCGTGGCGCCAGCACCGGCACCTCCGGTTGTGGCACCTCCCGCGGCAGCTCCGGTCGCGGCACCTCCCGCGGGCGCGAAGACCGTCGAGCAGCCCGCGATGAGTTTTCCTGAGGCCGCTCCGAGGGAGGGCGCGAAGACGCTCGTTGATGGCGGCGTCAAGCGAACGATGATGGGCATGGCGACACCCCTCGCTCCCGCTGCGGCGTCGCCTGCGGCACCGTCACCTGCGGCACCGTCACCTGCGGCACCGTCACTTGCGTCGCCTGCGGCGCCACCCGCCCCTGATTCGCCGCCTGCGGCTGCACCGGTGGAACCCACGCCCGTACCTGCCGCGCCCAAGAAACCTGCCCAACGAACGATGTTGGGAATGCCGGCGGTGGCCCTTGGGCCGGGGGGTCAACCTTCACCCGTTGCGACCGGCGCGTCTTCGCCTGCCGCGCCGTCGCCTGCCGCGCCTTCGCCTGCCGCGCCTTCGCCTGCCGCGCCCGCGCCGCAAGCCGCATCCGCGCCGCAAGCCGTGCCCGAACAAGCTGCGGGGTTTGCCGCTGCGCCTGCGAAGCCTGCCGAAATAAAGTCGCCGCAGTCCAACCGCACGATGCTCGGCGCAGCACCGCCCCCGGCTGCGGCTGCGGCTGCCTCGACTTCCACGCCAAAGGCGCAGTCCAATCGCACGATGCTCGGCGCGGCTCCGCCCCCTTCCGCGCCGCAGCCTGCGGAGCCGGCCGCGGTTGCGTCCGCCCCGATGCCCGCGGGCGACCCGTCGTTTGGGGAGGTTCCCGGCCTCCCGCGCCGCAAGGGCCGAACGCCGTGGGCCATTCTCATCCTCGTGGGCTTCCTGCTCGTCGCGGGCGGAATTGGCGCCTACGTCTTTCTCGGCATGGGACCCGACGTGCGCGCGTCGATCGGTCAATCGGAAAGCGGCGAGGCGTTGCTTGTTGATGTTCCGGACGCCGCCGAGGGAACCAAAGTTCGCTTCAACGGCCAGGAGCACGTTCTGGCGGCTGGCCGTGCAAGTTTCGCGTTGGCCGCGAATGATCTTCAACTCGGAGACAACGAACTCAGCGTTGATGTGATCGCGCCCGACGGAAGCAGCCAGCAAGCGACGGTTGTCCTCTCTCTCGCCTACCGAGTTCGAGCGGACCTCAGCGCCCTCGAGGAGGATCCAGCGCAGCTTCGAATCGTCGTCGACGCCACACCCGGTTC
This sequence comes from Myxococcota bacterium, assembly GCA_039186435.1. Lineage (GTDB taxonomy): Bacteria > Myxococcota_A > Polyangia > Polyangiales > Houyiibacteriaceae > JALVDI01. The sequence continues at coordinate 13,850 of JBCDAA010000054.1, forward strand.
GACGGTTACCCTCGACGAACAGGCCGTTACCCTGGACGGAACCGGTCACGGACGTCTGTCGTTTCCCCTCGAAGGGGGCGACGGCGCTGTCTACGAGCGAACGGTTCACTACCGCGTGGTTACCGGAGAGGCTCCCGCGGAGGGAGAGGTTCAGGTTCGCGTCCCCTTTGCATCGCTCCAGATCGACCGACCTGGTTCGCGCACCGTAACCGACCGCGAGAGCATCGAGCTCGCGGGAGCCGCGCCCGCCAGCGCGACGGTCACCGTTGACGGCAACCCGCTCGAGGTACGCGAAGGGCGCTTTCTCGGACGTATCGAGCTTTCCGAACTCGGAGAGAGCGAGCACGTGGTGGTCGCACGAGAGCCGGGCCGCGCTCCGCGAACCCGCACGCTCACGATTCGACGCGTTGCAGATCTCGCGGCCGAAGCCGCTGCGTACGAGGTCGATCGCTCGTTGACCTACACGCACATCGCCCAGAATCCCGACAGTTACCGGGGTCAGCGAGTCGCCTTTGAAGGCCGGGTCTACAACGTCGACGTTCACGAAGGCCGAAGCGTTATGCAGATCGTCGCGCGCCAGTGTCCCGCCGGACAACGCTGTCCGCTCTGGGTGACCTTCGACGGTGCGAGCGAAGCCGAGCTCAACACCTGGGTGCGCGTGGTGGGAGAGATCGCTGGCGAGCAACAGTTTCGATCCCCCTCCGGTCAGGTGCTCAGCGTGCCGCGGGTGGATGCGGTCTTTGTGTTGCCCGCCGAAGCGGAGCCACAGCGACGACGACGGAGGAGACGCCGCCGGTGAAGGCCGACGAACGCGCCGAAACGCTCGACATCCGGCCTTGCCCGGTTTGCGGACGGGAGAACCCCGTCGACGCAAGCTTTTGTGGCGGGTGCGGTCAGAGTCTGATCGACAGCGCCAACGAGATTCCGGATGTTGCGGACCCGCTCGTCGGTCGAATCATCGCGGACCGCTATCGGATCGTGGAGCTCCTGGGACGCGGCGGCATGGGCGTCGTCTACAAGGTCGAGCATGTCCACATCGGCAAGCTGATGGCCATGAAGCTCCTCCACGGCGAGCTCGCGCGCGATCGAAACACCGTCAAACGATTTCAACGCGAAGCCGACGCGGTTTCACGACTCAATCACGCCAACACCGTGCAGGTCTTCGACTTCGGTCGCAGCGAAGGGCTCATGTACCTCGTGATGGAGTACCTGAACGGCAAGGACCTCGGTCAGCTCGTTCGGGAAGAAGGCCACCTCGACTTCAAACGAGTCGCGCGCATCTGCGCCCAGGTTTGTGCCTCGGTCCACGAGGCGCACCTCCAAGGGATCGTGCACCGGGACCTCAAACCCGAGAACGTCATGATCCTCGAGGACGGCCGGGAGATCGCCAAGGTTCTCGACTTCGGTCTTGCGAAGCTCCGCGACCACACCGGCGGCATTACCGTGACGCGCGCAGGAGCCATCGTTGGAACGCCTTACTACATGCCGCCGGAGCAGATCCGCGGTGAAGAGGTCGACCCGCGCGGCGACGTGTACGCGATCGGCGCGATGCTCTACAAGGCCTGCACGGGGGTTCCGCCCTACGTGGCGAACACGCCGATGGGGGTGCTGACGAAGCACCTCACCGAGCCTCTGGTTCCGCCTTCGCGGCGGAGCGGTTTTCATCTTCCGCCTGAAGCCGACGCGATCGTTGGGCGCGCGATGCAGAAGGATCCGAGCGATCGCTACCCGAGCGCCGACGGCCTTCGTCAGGAGCTCCTCGCGTATCTCTCCGACCTCGCCGGCGGCATCAGCGACTCGGCCATTCGAAGCGGTCAGGTCGCCGCGCCGGTGGACAACGCCTTCGCCACGCGAAAGGACGTCGACAACTACGAGAAGCGCCTCCGTCGCCGCGGGTTTTTCGCGTATGGCCTGATGGCACTCCTGCTCGTTGGTGGCGCGATCGGCGGTTGGAAAGCCTGGCAGACCTACCAGTCCTCGCCGAAGATTCCGACCGCGGAAACCGAGCCGAACAACGAGCCAGAACAGGCCAACGCACTGCCGCCTGGGGTGGAGATCACCGGGTTCATTGGTCAGCGACAGAGCGAGGAGCTCGGGGACGTCGACCTCTACGCGATTCGCAACGACACCGGGCAGCGAAAGCTCCTGCGCGCGGAGGTCTCTGCGCTTCCGAATATCGATCTGGTGATCGACGTGGTTCGCGTGGGGCAGCGAAACCCGATCCTTTCGGCGGATAGCGGAGGAGTCCGCATCCCAGAGGTGATTCCGAACTTTCCGCTCGCCGGGTCGGACTACCTCCTGCGCGTTCGCGAGCGGTGGATCACGGGCATGTTTCCGACGGAGAACGTGTCGGACGCCTACACGATCTCGTGGGAGCTAAGCGACGCCGAGGACGGGTGGGAAGAAGAGGTCAACGACTCGCTCGAGCTCGCCAACGAGGTCGGCGTGGCGGCGGAAGTCCGCGGCTACGTGGGCTGGGCTGGCGACGTCGATACCTTCTGCTTCACGGAAGCTGCGCCGGCGGTCGATGTGCGTCTTTCGGGCGTCGAGGGACTCAACGTGGTTCTTCGGGAAGTCGACCGCGTGCGCGCGTCGAGCCGCAAGACCGACGCCGCGGGGATAGGCGAGCCCGAGAGCACGCGAATTCAAGGCGTCGAAGGCGGTCGTACCTGCGTGGAGGTCTCCGCGGAGGAGAACGAGACACGGCGTGCGAATCCGGCGGCGGCGTACACGCTGACGTTTCGTCCCGCCGAAGTTGAGACGCCATGAAGTCGCGCGCTCTCTGGGTCGCTGCGCTGGTGCTCTTTCCTTCGCTCGGTCAGGCGCGGCCGGTTCCGGTGGGGCGCTACGTGGAGATTCCCTACGGCGTCTCGGAGGGGCACCCATGGCGAACCGGCGGTGGTGATCCTCGGCGCACGCATCGTTCGGAGCATCGCGCGCCAGAGAGCGCTCCGACCCAGCAGTGGACCGCGCGCGTCGGGGTTGGTCGCGTGTTTTCGCCGACCATCGCCGAGGACGGGACCATCTACGTTGCCAGTCAGCGCGGCGTCGCGGCGGTTGCGGCGGATGGCACCGTGCGCTGGGAGCGGGCGGTCGGGCTAGTTTCAGGAACGCCCTCCATCACGCCCGACGGCGGAATCGCGTTCGGGACGCAGCCGGACGAACTGCTTGTGCTTCGTCAGGGGAGTGCGCGCTCGCGGGCGCGAATCGGTGGAGGCGTTCGCGGTTCACCGCTCGTCCTCGACGACGGCTCGATCGTGCTCGCTGCGTACGACCAAGCCATCCACCGCTTTGATGCGGACGGTCGACGGATGTTTCGAACCCCGGTGACGACGCAGGTGCGCGGCACCGTCGCGCGGTCGGGCGATCTCTTGGTGGTGCCCGCGGGACGGGAGCTTCTTTGGATCTCCGTCCGCGGAACGATCGTTCGAACGACCTCCCTCGGCAGCAGCATCGAGCTTGGTCCGGCGGTTGCGGACGACGGCGTCGCGTGGGTGGTGACCGCCGAAGGTGTTCTGGTTGCGGTCACCCCGGCCGGTCGGGTTGTTGTTCGAACCGACCTGGACGCGCGACCGTCGCGTGCCTCGAACCTCGCGATCGCGGACGACGGATCGCTTCGGCTCGGTACCGCGGACGCGGGTCTGCTCTGCATTGGCGCGGGCGGTACCGAGCGGTGGCGGCTTACCGATCGCGGCACCCTCGCGGGTGAGGTGATCGTCGACGCGGACGGCGTCGCGCTGCTCGTCAACAGCGATGGAGCGATGCTCGCGGTCGAGCCGGATGGGGATGTTCGCTGGCAGGCATCCCTCGGAACCCGCACGGACGCGGCGCCGGTGCTGGGTGCGGACGGAACGATCTATACGACGACCTTCGGCGGCACCCTGCAAGCCTGGCGCTACTCTCGCCCCTGAGTTTGCACCTCGTCGCCCTCGCGCATTTGTTGGGCGGCCTCAGCGGCCCACGGGTGATAGTCGCCCGCTTCGATGTGGGCGCGGGCGTTTCGAACGAGGTCACCGTAGAACCAGAGGTTGTGCTGCGTGAGAAGGCGCGCGCCGAGGAGTTCGTTCGCCTTCACCAAATGACGAAGGTAGGCCCGCGAGTAGGTCGTGCAGACGGGGCAGCCGCAGCGCGGATCGATGGGGGAGCCGTCGTCTTTGTGGCGCGCCTGGCGAAGGTTGACCCGGCCGCTCCAGGTGAGCGCTTGACCGTTTCGAGCGTTGCGCGTCGGCAGCACGCAGTCGAAGAGGTCGACGCCCGTTCCGATCGCGTGAAGAAGATCGAAGGGCGTGCCGACGCCCATAAGGTAACGCGGTCGATCCTTCGGCATCTCGTGCGCCAGCGCATCGAGGAGCTCGTACATCACGGGGATCGGCTCGCCGACGGAGAACCCGCCGAGAGCGACACCATCGACCGGCAGCGCTGCGATCTCCTCGAGATGGGCCCGGCGAAGCGCGAGGTCGGTGCCGCCCTGCACGATGCCAAAGCGCCCCTGGCCTTCCGCCGCGGGCGCGGCGAGGCTTCGATGGGCCCAGGCGGTGGTCCGGCGCATCGCCTCTTCGATCACCTTTCGCGGCGCGCCGCCCGGCGGACAAACATCGAGCACCATCGCGACGTCCGAGCGAAGCAGGCGCTGCACTCGCATCGACTCCTCTGGGGTCATGCGCATCTTCGAGCCGTCGAGGTGCGAGCGAAAGGTGACCCCGTCGTCGTCGACGTCGCGAAGCTTCGAGAGGCTGAAGACCTGAAAGCCGCCGCTGTCGGTCAGCAGCGCGTGCGGCCACTTCATGAAGTTCGTCACCCCACCTTGGCCGTCGATGAGCTCGGCGCCGGGCCGTACCCAGAGGTGGTAGGTGTTGGCGAGAATGATGCGCGCGCCGGTGGCTTCGACCTCGTCTGGCGTCAGTCCCTTGACCGTGGCCGCGGTACCGACGGGCATGAAGGTGGGCGTCTCGATCACTGCCCGTGGCGTTTGAAAGCGTCCGCGCCTTGCGTGGCCACTCTGCGCGAGTTCTTCGAAGGAAAAGCCGGGGGTGGGGAGCGTCATCGCACTCTCAGGTTTCGCAGGAGCATCGCATCGCCGTAGCTGAAGAAGCGGTACTTCGCGTCGACCGCATGGCGGTAAGCGTTTCGAACGACCTCCACGCCGCCAAACGCCATCACGAGCGCGAGCAGTGTGGAGCGGGGAAGATGAAAGTTGGTCATCAGGTGGTCGACGACTTTCGGCGTATAGGGCGGACGAATGAAGAGGCTCGTTCGTGCGCTTCCCGGCCGCACGGTTCCGTCGTCGTTGGCGGCACTTTCAAGGGTTCGCACCACCGTGGTTCCTATCGCCCAGATCGTGCGGCCTTCGGCGCGCGCTTCGGCAATCGCGTCGGCGCAGTTCTCGCCGATCTCAAAGCGCTCCTCGTGCATCAGGTGATCGTCGAGGGAGTCTGTCTTCACCGGGCGAAACGTCCCGGGTCCGACGTGAAGCGTCACTCGCGCAAACCGGTGGCCGGCGTCTTCGAGCGCGGCGACCAGCTCCTTCGAAAAATGAAGGCCGGCGGTGGGAGCCGCGACCGCTCCTGGCTCGCTCGCAAAGACGGTTTGGTATCGCTCTCGGTCGGCCTCGCTCGCCGGCCGCCGAATGTAGGGCGGCAGGGGCATCTCACCAGCGCGCGCGATGGCGGCGGGCACGTCATCTCCGCGAAGAAGGACTTCAAGAGTTCCATCCTCGCGACGCGCTGCGACTTCGCCGTCGAGGTCGCCCACGCGAAAGGAGGTTCCCGCTCTTAAACTCTTCGAGGCTTTGCCCATCGCGTGCCAGCGCTCCTCCTGGGGCGAAGATCTCAGCCGCTCGATCAGCAGAAGCTCGAGCTTCCCGCCGGTTGTCTTCTGCCCGAAGAGCCGCGCCGGAAGGACGCGCGTGTTGTTCACCACGATCAGCGAGGGGGGAAGCAGGGATGGAAGGTCTCTCACCCGCCGGTCCAGCGGCGTTGGCTCGACCACCAGCAGTCTCGCCCCGTCGCGCTCCGGCAGCGGCGCCTGCGCGATAAGGTGATCCGGCAACGGAAAGTCGAGGTCCTCAAGCTTCACGACAAGGGCATAGCGCGGCCCTGACGTTTCGCCACGACGCGTTAGGTTGCAATCGTGGACCCCGTCGTCCTCAGTTTTGGTCCGGCCTACCTCTTGGAGCTCCTTCTCTTTGTGTGCGCGCCGCGCTTTCTCAGCCGCCTCGCGTTTGTGCCACTGCGGCACGTGGTTCGAGTGCGACGTCGACCCCATGCGGACGGTCCGGTTGGCTATCGAAGCGTCGGTCGTCGCGGGGCGCCGGATCCCGCGCTCCTTTGGGACGGGCGCGATTCGGTGGCGCGCTGGGAGGGGCCCTACGGGTGGGTGAAGTGGAAGCTCAACCTCTTTCGCGCGAACCCTCGAAAGGTCCCGGGCATCGCTCGCATCCGCGTCGGCGGCGAGTTTGCCGAGCTCTCCGCGCGAGTGCTTCCTTTCGGGGTGGTCACCTACGTCTGCGGAATGATCAATCTCTCAATCGCCGTCCATCTCCTGGGTGTCACCTACGAGATGTACGAGTTGCTCCTCGCGGTGTGCGGGGCTTCCGCCCTCTGGTTCACGCTGAGCGCCCCCAACTCGCTCGCGGAGCCCACTCGCCGAGCGATGGACGCGGTCGCCGACGCCTTCGAGGCGTAGCATAGTGCTCCCATGACGACGGGACAGATACTTGTGATCGCCTCGATCGGCTTCTACCTGGTCGAGCTTCTCGTCCACACCTGGCTGACGCGGGTGCTTGCGCCGCTCGCCTACATTCCCTTTCGAACCACGGTTCGCGCCGATCTTCCGCCAGCGGGCGGTACGCGAAAGGCGCCCAAGGCGGAGGAGGTCTACCGCGACGACTCGGTCCTCGCGCGGTGGGAGGGGAAGAGTGGTTGGGTGCGTCTCTCGCCTCGCAAGATGGGCACCCGCTACCGTCGTGGCTTCGGTCCCGCCATCGTGCGTTTCTCACCTTCCATCACCGGCGATCATCTCGCCTTTCAGGCCAAGCTTTACCCGACGGGAACGGTTGCCCTGATCGCGACCATTGTCGCGGTCGCCGTGATTCGACCGGCGCTTTGGTGGGGAGTCTTCGCGATCGGTTTTCTTCTCTGGACGGTGGGCGTTGCGGTGGTTCGACACGGTCTCACCGGACCGGCGGAGCGCGCGATGCAGATCGTTGCCGGGCGGTTTCAGTCATGAAAGCCCTCCGCTGGACCGAGGACGCGCTCGCGCTCCACGAGGTTGCGACGCCCACGCCGACCGTCGACGAAGCACGCGTTCGGGTATCCCTCGCTGGCGTCTGCGCGACAGACCTCGAAATTGTGCGCGGCTACATGGGCTTTTCCGGAACGCTCGGGCACGAGTTCGTTGGCGTGGTCGACGAGTGCAGCGACGCGCGCTGGGTGGGCCAGCGGGTCTGCGCCGACATCAACCTTGCCTGTGGCGTCTGCGCGGACTGCAACGTGGGCAACAGCCATCACTGCAAGGTCCGCAGCGTGCTCGGCATCGTCCAGCGCGATGGCGCCTTTGCCGATCATGTCGCGGTGACGACCCGGAACCTGGTCGCGGTTCCGGACGTCGTTTCCGACGACGCCGCGGTCTTCGCAGAGCCTCTTGCGGCTGCGTTTCAGATCCTGGAACAAGTCTCGATCGACGCGAACACTCGAGTCCTGGTTCTCGGGGACGGTCGTCTCGGACTGCTCTGCGCTCTCGTACTCGCGCAGCATGGCTGCCAGCTCACCGTCGGGGGCCGGCATGAGCGCAAGCTTGCGATTGCCAGGCATGCAGGCGCGCTCGTGACGACGAACGTTGATGAGATCGACTTCGATGTCGTGGTCGAAGCGACTGGGAGCGCGTCCGGACTCGCCGAAGCGCTCGATCGCGTTCGGCCACGCGGCACGATCGTCCTGAAGAGCACCTTTGCCGACCGCCCCGACGTCGATACCAACCGCATTGTCGTCGACGAGATTCACGTGGTGGGATCGCGGTGCGGCCCGATGGACAAAGCCGTCGCAGCCCTCGCGGAGGGCCGCATTGACCCGACGCCTCTTATCGACGCGCGCTTTTCCCTCACGGACGGTCCTCAGGCGATCGCGAAGGCCGGTGAGTCCGGCGTGCTCAAAGTCCTGATTCAGCCTTCATCGGCATGATTGTCACAGGTTTGACTCATTCGGGGCGTGGGCCCTGCGTCAAGCGTCTGTGAGGTGAGCAAGCGCAGGGAACGTCAGCTGATCCCGAATGCGATCCGTGCTACGCGAGGCGCGACTGGAGGTGCAGCGTGGTCGCACGGGCGTTGATTTCGGTGTCGGACAAGACAGGCATTGTCGATCTCGGAAAGGGCCTCGCTGCGGCGGGCGTCGAAATTCTCTCGACGGGCGGCACGGCGCGCGCGCTTCGGGAAGGCGGCGTTCCGGTTGTGGACGTCTCCGAATACACCGACTCCCCCGAGGTGATGGACGGCCGCGTCAAGACGCTTCACCCCCGTGTGCACGGCGGCATCCTCATGCGCGACACCGACGAGGATCGCGCGGAGCTCGGATCCCTCGGCGGCAAGCCCATCGATCTCGTGGTGGTGAACCTCTATCCCTTTGAGCAAACGGTCGCGAAGGGCGCCGCACATGCGGACGTGATCGAGAATATCGACATCGGCGGTCCGTCGATGGTCCGCAGCGCGGCGAAGAACCACAGCCGGGTGACAGTGGTGACGGACCCCGAGGACTACGACGAACTCCTCGAAGCCGTTCGCGGTGAGGGACCGAGTCTCTCGTTCCGGCAGCGCCTCGCTGGCAAAGCGTTCACCCACACCGCCGCCTACGACGGTGCGATTGCGGCGTATCTCACCAGCCTCGACGAGGAAGGCAAGCGCGGCGTTTTTCCCGGAACGCTCACGCTCCAGTTTCAGAAGGCGTACGACGTTCGCTACGGCGAAAACCCTCACCAAAAGGGTGCGTTCTACGTCGACCGGGATGCGCCAGTCGGCAGCCTCGCGCTCGCCGAGTCGGTCGACGTCGGCAAGAAGCAGCTCAGCTTCAACAACCTCGTCGATGTCGACGCCGCCCTCGAGTGCGTCCGCGAGTTCGAGCGGCCAGCCGCCGTGGTCGTCAAACACACCAACCCCTGCGGGGTCGCCACTGCGGAGCACCTTCACGAGGCGTATGTCGTCGCCCGCGAAGCGGACGCCCTCAGCGCCTTCGGGGGAATCGTCGCCCTCAATCGCCCGGTCGATCTCGCAACCGCCGAACGTCTCGCGGAGACGTTCATCGAGTGCGTCATCGCGCCAGGCTTTGAGGAGGATGCGCTCGCGCGCCTTCACAAGAAGAAGTCTCTCCGGCTCCTTTCCCTTGGCGGATGGCTCGACGGGCGCGCGCCGATGCTTCACTCAAAGCGCATCAGCGGCGGCCTCGTCGTGCAGGATCGCGACGCGACCGCAGCCGGCGAAGTAGCTCAGGGTCGCGTCGTCACGAGCCGCGCGCCGACCGATGAGGAGCGCCGCTCGCTCGAGCTCGCGTGGCGGGTCTGCAAGCACGTGAAGTCCAACGCCATCGTCTTTGCGAAGGAAGATCGCACGGTGGGTGTCGGGGCCGGGCAGATGTCGCGCGTCCTCGCGGTGGAGCTCGCCCACAAGAAGGCCGGTGATCTCGCGAAGGGATCCGCGATGGCCTCGGACGCGTTCTTTCCCTTCCCCGACGGAGTCGAAGCCGCACACGCCGCCGGCGTCACCGCGGTCGTTCAACCCGGCGGCAGCAAGCGCGACGACGAAGTGATCGCCGCCTGCGACGCGCACGGGATCGCGATGGTCTTCACTGGCGTTCGCCACTTCAAACACTGATGAAGATCCTCGTCGTTGGATCCGGCGCGCGCGAGCACGCCCTCGCGTGGCGTTTCGCCAAGGATGGTGCCGAGGTGCACGTGGCGCCGGGCAACGGTGGCACCGCCCGCGCGTTTAAGAACCACGCGGTGGCGGCCACGGACGTTGCGGCGCAGGTAGCTCTCGCGGAGGAGCTTGCGGTCGACCTCGTCGTCGTCGGGCCCGAAGCGCCGCTCGTCCTCGGACTCGTCGATGCGCTCGTCGACAAAGGCATCGCGGCCTTTGGTCCTTCGAAGGCGGCGGCGCAGCTCGAAGGCTCGAAGATCTTTGCGAAGGAGTGCATGCGCGCGGCGGGCGTTCCTACTGCGGCCTTCGAGGTCTTCGACGATTTCGCGGCCGCGGAAGCGTACCTTCGCGAGGCGGATCGCCCGCTCGTGGTCAAAGCGGACGGACTCGCGGCAGGGAAGGGCGTCACCGTCGCCAGCGATGCGGACGAAGCCGTTCAGGCGGCGCGTGAAGCGCTCGTCGGTCGGAAGTTCGGTGACGCAGGTGCACGCATCCTGATCGAGGAGTGCTTCAAGGGCCCAGAAGTGAGCTACCACGTCGTCAGCGACGGCGAGCGCTACGTTTCCCTGGCCGCTGCCCAGGATCACAAGCGCGCCTTTGATGGAGACAAAGGCCCCAACACCGGCGGGATGGGCGCGTACTCCCCGCCGCCGATGGTCACCGCGGAGATCGACGCACGCATTCGAAGCGAAGTCGTCGAGCCGACGCTCACGCAGATGGGCAGCGCCGGAACACCGTTTCGCGGTGCGCTCTTCGTCGGGCTGATGATCGTCGACGGAGCGCCGAAGGTGCTCGAGTACAACGTGCGTTTCGGGGACCCGGAGACCGAGTGCTTGATGACGCGCCTCGGCGGTTCGGCGGTCGACCTCTTCCTCGGCTCCGCGCGTGGGGATCTCTCGGGCTATGAAGCGACCTGGGAGGCGCCGGCGTCGCTCTGTGTCGTACTCGCCTCCGGCGGATATCCCGGAGCCTACTCCAAAGGCGTTGAAATCGAAGGCGTCGAAGGTGCCGCGGTCGCGCCGGGGGTGCAGCTCTTTCACGCGGGCACGGTGGCTGACGAGGACGCGCTCCGTACGTCGGGCGGAAGAGTGCTCTGTGTCACGGCGGTCGGTGACTCCGTCGAGCACGCAGCTTCGCGGGCCTATGTCGCCGCCGATCGCGTGCAGTTCGAAGGTCGAATGCTCCGCCGCGACATCGGTTGGCAGGCTCGCGAGGAGTAGCGCGGGGGGAGTAAGCCGGGAGCAAGCCGGGGAGTAAGCCGGGGGAGTAAGCCGGGGGAGCAAGCCGGGTGCAACGCACCATCGAAGTGTCAGGGAAGAGCGCTGCCCGTCCGAACCGAACGAACACCGCGACGCGCGCACGAAAAAACGCGGAGCCGGAAATACCGACTCCGCGTTCGACATCGTTCGGGTCTCGGTCAGAAGGTCTGAAAGCCCAGCGTCAGAACGCTTTGAAACCAGACGTTGCCGCTCTTGGTGAGGACGTCGAGCTTGAAGGGGATTCCGAGGAAGAGTCCGCTGCGGCCAAAGTTGACGCGCAGGTCGGCCGTGACTGAGCCACCAACGTCGCTCGCACCTTCGCCGGTCAACGGTGTGACAAGAGAGACGCCGCCGCCGATGATCGCGGTGACGAAGCGCGCGTGAATCGCGACAGTCGCGTGGTGACGATGAAGGAGCGCGGACGAATCGGCGAACACCGAACCCTGATAGGCGAGCGCCCAGGCGAAGACGCCGTCCATCGAACCCACGCGTGCGCCAAGCATCAGGCTGCCCGCGCCGCCCGGGATAAATACCGTGGCGTCTTCGCTTTCTTCGGCGTCCTGGAGAAAGCCGCCGCCACCCTCAAGGCTGAAGGCGAAGCGAGTGTCGAACTGGGCGCTGGCGGAAGCGCTGGCGGCGAGAACGGTGAGGAGAGCGAGGCAGGCGGGAAGGCGGGACATCGGAGGACCTTTCGTTGGAGACGGCGGGCTTCTCGACCACCTCCGGCCTCCGTTGCTCAGGTCGCGCGCACGAGTTTGATGTTGAAGAGGGGCGTGCCCAAGACCCCGTAGAGGCGAAGCCAAAGGGGGAGCCACATTTCGGTTCCGCGCGCGGTGGAGATGTCTCCGAGGTCGAGCACCTCGTGAGGTCGCCATCCAAAGGACTCCAGGAGCCGCCGCACGACGGCCTTCGCGTCGGCGTCGTTTCCACTCAGAAAGATGTGATGCTCGTCCGGGAGCTGACGCGGATCCACCATCAGCGGGTTGCTCAGCGTGTTGAGGGTCTTGACGATTCGCGCCGCGGGAAACGCCTCTTGGAGCTGTTCCGCGAGGCTCTCCGTGTTGGCGACGGAGAGGGTGGGCGGAAATCCACTCGAGAAGTCGAGGGGGTTCGTGACATCCACGACCACGGTGCCGTCGAGGTTTCCGGCAGCTCCAAGAACCGCCCGTGCGTGTTCGCCGCGCACGCAGAGGAAAACGACCTCGCTTTCGCGGCAGGCACCTTCGAACGTCTCGAGGGAGCCGGTCTCCGCTTCGGCTGCCCAGGCCAGGCCCGCCGGGTTGTCGCGCGTTCGAGAGCCAAGGCGAACTTCGTGCCCAAGACCCACGAGCCTGGTGGCGATTTGACGCCCAACGTCTCCCGTACCGAGAACTGCGATTTTCATGCGACAGACTGTGATGTGTTTGTTTTAGGTGAACAAGAGTCTGTATTTTTCTTTCTCTGTTTCCTAAAACGACACATGTGAATCCGACCGACCTCTTCGCTGGCGTCGTTCCCTTCGTCGCTGTCGTGCGGACTGGCTCTGTGCGTGGAGCGGCTCGTGAGCTTGGTCTGACGCCTTCGGCGGTGAGCAAGGCCGTTCGCAAACTCGAGTCACGACTCGGCGTCACACTCCTGCACCGCACGACCCGTCGCGTGCGGCCAAGTCCGGAAGGCGAGGTCATTGCGGGGTACTACCAGGAGGCAATCGGGCGTGCGCAGGCGGCTCTTGATCTGGCGCTAGCGTCTCAGCGCCGACCGAAGGGCGTGGTACGAGTGAGCGCGTCCCGCGTCTTGACTCGACTCTTGGCGTCCAAGCTGATCGGTTTTCAGGATCGGTACCCGGAGCTCGAGGTGGATCTGCGCTTTACCGATCGCAAGGTGAGCTTTGCGGAGGAGCGAGTGGACGTCGCACTTCGCATCGGTGTGCTCGAGGACTCGGCGGCGACGCGACGACGATGGCGCCGGACGCGCTGGGCAACCGTTGCTTCGCCGGCGTACCTCGCACGCCACGGGACGCCGACGAGCATCGACGCGCTCGACGTGCACGCCTGCCTTCGCTTCGTCGCTCCCGATGGGAGACCGCGGGATTGGATCTTCGGTGCGCGCACTCATCCCGTGGGAGGTCCGCTGGTCAGCGACGACGGCGGAGCTCTCCTGGCCGCGGCAGAAAATGGCCTCGGGATTGTTCAAGCCATGGACTTCATGGTGCGTGACGCGGTCGCTGCGGGTCGACTCGTTCCACTCTTGGAGGAGAACGACGAAGGCCCGACCGTGTGGATCGTCACATCCCCCGGACGAACACGAACGCCACGGGTTCGCGCGCTGGTGGACTACCTCAACGTAGATGGTGACGAATGAACGCAGTTCTTTTCTGACTGGAATCGCGAAAACCGGAGAGAGAACAAGGGCTTCGGTGGTAGTGGCGCAATCCGTGCGCGCTCACAGGTGCACTTGGTGAAATTTATCGGTTTTCTGCCCTTGCGAAGGCTCACTTCGCCTACTGAAAGTCACTTGCAACACGGCTGAGGTATGGCTAGGACCTCCTTCATGAAAACGACTTTCAATACTTTGGGCCTCGCGGTCCTCCTTGCCTTTGGCTGCGGTGATGACGACGGCGGCGGAAACCCGGACACCGGACCGGGGACCGATAGCGCCGTTCCGGACACGGGAACGACCGACAGCGGTGGCGGGGAAGACAGCGGAACAGACGGTGGACCGGGAGTGGACGCGGACGTGGACGCCGCGATTCCGCCCACTGAAGGAACGTACGCGTTCGGAAGTCGTTTCGTCGACGGCGCGAGCAGCGTTGTTTACAGCGGACAGACCTATCGGCACCTGCTCATCAACCAGCTGAGCAACTACGTGAAGTCTGGCCTTGCGGTGGATATCGAGAACGGCATTGTGACCTCTTCGGACGAGGTTGTTCCGGAGCTCGACTACTTCTTCCGCTTCGACGCCGCGGCGAACCGCGGAGACGAGATCGGCCTGACGACCTCGCCCGCGCCGCTCCAGGTTAACTGGGAAGACGTGAACCCGACGTCGACGCCGAACATTCTCGGCAAGACCGCCGGTAACGACGATTCGACCGACCACACCGACTGGGACATGCCCGGCAACTTCGTGGGTTGGGACGACGACTCCATCAACGGTGGTGAGTCGATCGATTCGCCGACCGAGCTGATCGACGCCCTCTTCGCGACGCTCGCGACCAACGCGTTCGCAAACCCGATGAGCCCCAGCGGCGAAGAGCTCCCGGTCTTCGTCACCCCCGAAGGTCTTGACCTTCAGCAGCTGATTCAGAAGTGCCTTCTCATGTTCGTGGCGTTCAGCCAGGGCGTGGACGACTACCTCGACGACGACGTCGAAGGAAAGGGCATTCTCAACACGAACGTCCGTAACAGCGACACCAGCCCGTACTCCTCCCTCGAGCACGTGTGGGACGAGGCCTTCGGCTACTTCGGTATGCCCCGCGACGGTGACCTTTACACCGACGACGAGCTTGCGAAGGCGGGCGGCCGCGACGACTGGCAGGGCGCCCACGACACCAGTGGTGACGACCGCATCAGCTTCGCCTCCGAGTTCGCCTTCGGTGCTGCGGTCAACGCGGCCAAGCGCGACCGCGCCGCCGTCGACGCCACGGACTTCACCGCGGACGCCTTCAGCGCGTTCATGGCCGGTCGTACGATCATCGACGAGGCGGACGAGACCCTCACCGACGAGGAGATGACGATGCTGACCACGCACCGCGACGCGATCGTCGAGGCGTGGGAAAAGGCCATCGCGGCGACCGCCGTCCACTACGTCAACGACACCCTCTCCGACATGGCGGACATCGGCACGGACGACTACTCCTTCGAGGACCACGCCAAGCACTGGAGCGAGCTCAAGGGCTTCTCCATCGGCTTGCAGTTCAACCGTAACTCGCCGCTCCTCGAGGAGGACGGCGGCGAGACCCTCTTCGCCCGCATGCAGGCGCTCATCGGGGACCGTCCGGTTCTCACGGGCGACACCGAGCTGGCGGAGTACCGCACCGCGCTTCTCGAAGTTCGCGACATCTTCCGAGATGCGTACGAGTTCACCAATGCTAATGTAGAGGCATGGTGAAGCAGACTCTCGTCGCGCTCTGTGTTCTGGCGCTTGCCTGTGGGGATGACTCCACGGGCACGCCCGACACGGGTCCCGGTCCTGGAACTGATGCTGACGTTGAGGTGGACGCCGGCGAGGTCGACATCCGGCTCGCGACGGTTCGTTCGCTGGGTCAGGACGTCATTCTTCCGACCTTGCAGGAGTTCGTGACCGCGGCGACGGCGCTTGAGTCCGCGACGGCGGCGTGGGCAGCGGACCCGACTTCTGAAACGCGTGCGGCTGCCCAAGAGGGCTGGCAGGACGCGATGGATGTGTGGCAGCAGCTCGAGGTGATGCAGGTTGGTCCCGCGGGGCGAATGGACATCACGACTGCCGGAGAGGATTTGCGCGACGAGATCTACTCGTGGCCGGAGGGCAACCCCTGCGTCGTCGACCAGGAGATTGTCTCTCAGGAGTATGCGAACGTTGATGCGTTCACCGCTTCTCGCGTCAACGCGCGAGGGCTCGACGCGCTCGAATACCTCATCTTCTACGACGGTGCGGACAATGCGTGCGCGTCGCGTAGCCAGATCAACCGCGATGGGCTCTGGGCTGAGGTCTCCGATCTCGACGCGCGGCGTGCTGCGTACTCGGCAACGGCCGCGACGCTCGTTCGTCGGGCTGCTGAGGACCTTGTCGGTCGTTGGGAGAGCGCCTTCTTGAACCAGCTGATGACGGCGGGTCAGGGCTCGGACGTCTTTTCGGCGACGCAGGACGCTCTCAACGCGATTTCGGACGCGATGTTCTACCTCGACAAGGAGTCGAAGGACATGAAGCTCGCCGAGCCGGCGGGAATCTCCGACCTCTGCAGCTCGGAGGCGTGTCCCGAACTTCGGGAGTCGCTCTGGGCCAACTACAGCATCAGCAACCTTCGCAACAACGTCATCGGCTTCCGTCGTCTCTTCGACGGGCCCGAAGGCGGCACGGGTTTCCGTGCGCTTCTGGAGGATGTCGGCGCTGGTGATCTCGCGACGCGCTTCGGCGACGCGATTGCTGCGGCGGAGGCCGCACTCGAAGCCGTATCGAACATTCCGGACGCCCTCGATGGCACCCCGGACGGACTGCAAGGTCAGTTCGATGCTCTCAAGGCGGTGACGGACATCCTGAAGTCCGAGTTCATCACGGTGCTTGATCTGCAGCTTCCGCGTCGGGCCGAAACCGACAACGACTAAAGAC
>JBCDAA010000055.1:0-30224 GCA_039186435.1 Myxococcota bacterium
CGCCAGTGGCGCACGCATCGATGTCGCGAACGACGAGATCCCCTACATCGTCGTGCGCGGCGTGATGATCGACGATCACCAGCGGTCCCCGTACGTCCTGTTCAGGCAGTCCGGGCGGGAGCAGCGCGGTCGACGCGGTGTCCATCACCCAGGTCGAATCAAAGCGGGCGTCCTCGGGGAGCTCGGTCACCACCTCGCCGGGGATGAACCGGAGGTTCGCCGCGAGGGTTTCAGGAATCCAAACGGTCGCCTGCTTTCCCAGCGTTCGCAAAAGGACCGCAAAACCAAGCGCCGACCCGAGAGCATCCGCGTCAGGTCGCCGATGACAGGTCACCAGGAAACGTTCGTCGTCCTGGAGGAGCTTCAGCGCCGCCGCCTTTGCCTCGGGAAGCTTCACTCGTCCTCCTTGGCAGAGGACTCTCGCTTGAGTTCGTCGAAGACGTGCTCCAAGCGATCGATGCGATCGATGTGATCGTCCCAGAAGAACGAAAGCTCGGGAACCCGGCGGAGCTCAAGGCGCGGCGCGAGTTCTCGGCGAAGAAACCCGGCGGCTCGCGTAAGGGCCTCCACAACGCCCCGGCGACGTCGTTCATCGACCTCCCGAAGCAGCCGAACGTAGACCCGCGCCTGCTGGAGATCATCGGTAACGTGAACGCCGGAAATCACGAGTTCCTTGACTCGAGGATCGCGCAATCGCCCACGAATAGCCAGCTCAGCGAGTTCGGCCCGAAGCCGCTCCGCGACGCGATCGCTCCGCTTGCCTTCGGGCTTCTTCACGATGCGTCCTCAAAGGCGCCCCAGTCTCCGAGGGGATCTCCAGAAACTTCAGCGCTGTCGCCGACGGATAGCCGCTGCGTCTTGCGCCATTCGATCGGCGCGACCTTGAGTCGCTCCACAAAGGACGCGATTTCCTCGACCATGCGATCGCAGTGCGCGGCTTCGTTGGCCAGCACCGCAAAGCCAATCACCGCACGCTGATGAACATCGAGCGCTTCCACCTCCGCGACGGCGACGTTGAAGCGGCCGCGCGTTCGGTCCACGACCTTGCGAACGATCGACCGCTTCTCCTTCAGCGAACTCACTCCCGGAAGCGAGAGAGCGAGTCGACAGACGCCCACGAACATCAGCCAACGTCATCGAGAGACGCGGCGACCTCCTGGACCTCGTAGCACTCGATGATGTCTCCCGACTTCAGGTCGTTGTAGTTCTCGAGACCGATGCCGCACTCGAACCCGTTCGCGACCTCGCGAACGTCGTCCTTGAAGCGACGAAGCGACGAGAGCTTGCCCGTCCAGACCACGATTCCGTCGCGGACGAGTCGCGCCATTCCGGAGCGAAGCATCTTCCCGTCGACGACCATGCAGCCGGCGATGGTTCCGATCTTCGGAATGCCGAAGGTCTGCCGAACCTCCGCCTTGCCGAGGTCGTTCTCGACGAGCTTCGGCGCCAGAAGACCCGCCATGGCGGCCTTCACGTCGTCGATCGCCTCGTAGATGACGCTGTAGGTACGGATTTCGACGCCGTCCTTCTTGGCTTGCGAGCTCGCCTTGCCCTGCGGACGCACGTTGAATCCGAGGACGATGCAGAGCCCCTCCGACGCCGACGCCAAGGAGACGTCGTTCTCGGTGATGCCACCCACGCCTGCGCGAACGATTTTGACGCGCACCTTGTTGGTGCTGAGGTCCTCGAGCGACTTGCGAAGGGCTTCCATCGAGCCTTGGACGTCCGCCTTGAGCACGAGCTGAAGCTCCTGCTGCTCGCCTTCCGCCATCATCTGCTGGAAATGCTCAAGACCACGCGGCGCGACAGTCTGGGCTTCCGGCGTGCGGTTCGCGTCGGCCACTTCCTGCGCCTTCTTGGCGTTCGTGACCTTGTAGACCTTGTCCCCTGCTTCCGGGAGCGTGCTGAGACCGAGAAGCTCGACCGGCGTAGCCGGCCCCGCCTTCTTCAGCTTGCGGCCGCGGTCGTCGGTAAGCGCGCGAACGCGACCCCATGCAGCGCCGGCGACCACGTAGTCACCGGGCGAAAGCGACCCGTCACGAACAAGGACGTTCGCCACCACACCGCGTCCGCGATCGAGCTGGGCTTCGAGGACGACGCCCTCCGCCGGAATCTTCGGGTTCGCGGTGAGCTCGAGGACCTCCGACTGGAGGAGAACGTTCTCGAGGAGCGCTTCGATGCCCTCGCCGGAGATGGCCGAGGTCTTCACGTACATATACTCGCCGCCCCACTCTTCGGGAGTGAGACCGTACGCCGCGAGCTCGTTCATCACCTTGTCCGGCTGCGCCTCCGGCTTGTCGATCTTGTTGAGGGCAACGATGATCGGCACCTTCGCCGCCTGCGCGTGATCGATGGCTTCCTTGGTCTGCGGCATCATGCCGTCGTCCGCGGCAGCCACGAGAATGACCACGTCGGTCGCCTGGGCGCCGCGCGAGCGCATCTCCGTAAACGCCTCGTGACCGGGCGTATCGAGGAAAACGACCGTTCCCTTCGGGGTGTCAACGCGGAAGGAGCTGATGTGCTGCGTGATGCCACCCGCCTCACCGGCAGCGACATTGGTCGAGCGAATCTTGTCGAGGAGCGAGGTCTTACCGTGGTCGACGTGACCCATGATGGTCACGACGGGCGGACGCACGGTGCGATCCTCTTCCTTGTCCTCGTACTCACCGCGAGCGTCATCAACGACTTCTTCGGTGGTCTTTGCGACGTTTTCGACCTGATAGTTAAACTCGTCGGCGATGAGGATCGCCGTGTCCGCGTCGAGGGTGCTGTTGATGTGCACCCCGGACATGCCCATCTGAATGAGCTTCATCAAAAGGTCGGTCGCCTTGAGGCTCATTCGCTGCGCGAGCGCCTGAAGGGAGATCTGATCCTCGATCTGCACGACGCGCTTGTGCGCGCTCGGCACGGTGATCTCGGTCTGCTTCGGTTTGCGATCCCGCGGAAGCTTGCGGCGCTGGCCGCGGCTTTGCGGACGCGCTGAGGGACCGATCGACGCGCGACCGATCACACGACGGCGCGCGCGGGTCGGACGGGACGCCTGGTGGGCCTCAACGATCTTCTTTCGTTCGTCGTCTGAGAGAGCGCGACGCACCCCAACGCCGGGAGGCGCGATCGTGATCGGCTTCTTTCGGGGCTTGGCGGGCGCGGGCGCAGGCTCCGGAGCCGCGGCAACTTCGGGAACCGGCTCGGGCTCGGGCTCGGGCGCAGGCTCCGGCTCGGGCGCGGGCTCCGGTTCGGCGGCGACGACAGGCTCGGGCGCAGTTTCGGGGATGGGCTCGGGCTCGGGAACCGGCTCGGGTTCGGGCGCAGCAACCACGGGTTCCGGCACGGGCTCGGGCGCAGGCGGCGCAACTTCGGCAACCTCCGGCTCCGGTGTGGGCTCCTCCACCGGCTCTGGCGCGGGGGCGGGCTTCGGTGCACGCCGGCGTCGACGGCGCACCGTTTTGGCGAGCTGCTTCACTTCTTCCTGCTGGCCTGCCGCGCGATCCTTCTCGGAGACCGCACGCTTCACCCGCTCGACTTCAGTGGGATCCAGCACGCTCATGTGATTGCGCACCTGGATACCGAGCGCGTGAATGCGCTGAATCAAGTCGCGATTCTGGAGGCCGAGCTCTCGCGCGACCTGGTAGACACGAACCTTACTCATCCTGGCCTTCGATCCTCTGCCCTTGGGGCCCACCCTTGGAGCGTTCCGCCCCATGGCGCAACCCGACGAGATGCCGAGTTGCCTGTTCGATGGCGCTCGCAAGCCCATCGTCCTCGATCGCCGCGATCGCCACGGTCTGCCTTCCGAAGAGGCCACCGAGCCAAACGCGATCTTCACTCACGATGCACGGAATCGAGGCGTCGTCCGCCTGTCGCCGCCACCGGTCAGCCTGCCCAGCGTCCCTCGCGAGCCAAAGGGCACGCGCGCGACCAAGACGGAGGCTCTCCTGTGACGCTTCCGTTCCAATCGCGATCCTGCCCGATCGCCGGGCGCCGAGCGCCAGGCCCTGAAGCCGTCGCTCGAGTTGCACGCTCAGCAGATCGGTGAGCTGAGCCGGGTCAACCTGCACTTTTCGTCGCAGCGCTCGCGCAAACCCACCGCGCCGCGCCGCCTTCTCGATGCACTCGGGGTCGGGCATCACCCACACCCCGCGTCCTCCAAGCTTTCGCCGCGCATCGGGCACGAGAAAGGGAGGCTCATCCACCACCGCGAGACGGACGAGCGCGTGCTGGGGATGTGCCTCTCGGCATCCCACGCAAGTCCGTACGCTGGTGGCTTCTGTGTTCATCTCATCCTGCTTCGGTGGGTTGGGGAGGTTGGGGAGCTTCCTCCGTGGCGGCCTCCGCCTCGGCGGCTGCCGCGGCGAGACGTTCGGCCTCCGCCTTTTCGGCGGCGGCCTTGGCGATGCCCGCTTCCACAGCGGGCCACTCGTTTTCGAGGAAGGCCTCGACGGCTTCCTTGATGCGACCGGCGAGCTCGTGGCCAAGTTTGGCTCGAATCGCAAGACGGTCCGTGTCCGCTTCGCGGACGATCGTGGAGACCGAACCGTAACCACCCTTTTCGAGGAGCTCAACGATGCGCTCGGTGACTCCCTTAACCAGGAGGAGCTTGTCGTGCTCGGAAGGCGGCTCCGGCTGCTTGGACGCTTCGGCGATCCACTCGAGGCGAAGCTCTTCCATCCCGCGCGTCGCGTCGGCCTGGAGCTGGTCGACCATCGACTCCTCCACGCCCTCAACGGTGAGAAGTTCCTCGCGAGGTGCGTCGGCCACCTCGTCCAAGGTGCGAAAGCCCATGCGGTAGAGGGAGCGCGCGATCTCTTCGTCGCCGATGCGCGAAAGCGCTCGCATCGACTCCTCTTCCATCTGCTTGAAACGCGACTCGCTCACGATGTCGAGGCGCCAACCCGAAAGCTGCGAGGCGAGACGCACGTTCTGACCCCTTCGGCCGATCGCGAGGGAAAGCTTCGTGTCCGGGACGACGAGCTCCATGGTCTTGTTCACGTCGTCGATAACCACCCGAACGACCTCGGCAGGCGCGATGGCGTTGCAGACGAAGCGGGCGTGGTCGCGGTCGAAGGGCACGATGTCGATCTTCTCGCCGCGAAGCTCCTGCACAACCGCCTGAACGCGCGACCCCTTCATACCGACGCAGGCGCCGACCGGATCGACGTCGTTGTCGCGGCTGCTCACTGCGATCTTGGAGCGCGCCCCAGGTTCACGGGCCGCCGCGACGATGCGGACGATGCCCTCGTAAATCTCGGGAACCTCTTGCTCGAAGAGCTTCTCCAAGAGCTTCACGTCCGTGCGCGAAAGAATGATTTGCGGGCCCCGCGCCTCGCGGTCGATGGTCTTCAGAAGCGCCACGATGCGGTCGCCCGGCCGGTAGCTCTCGCGGGGCGTCTGCTCCCGCGGAGGAAGCACTGCCTCGACCGTGCGGCGCTGGCCGTCCGACATCCGATCGAGTTCGACGATGATGTTCGACCCGCGCTCAAAGCGGCGAACGGTTCCGCTGATGAGCTCGCCGATGCGGTTCTTGAACTCGCGAAAGATGCGCTCGCGCTCGGCATCGCGAACGCGCTGAATGATCACCTGCTTCGCGGTCTGCGCGGCGATGCGGCCAAAGCCCTTGCGGGCCTGTTGAATGCCGAGGAGCGGCCCGTAGAGACGATCCTGATCCCGCGCCTCTTCGGCGTGCTCGGGAAGGTAGAAGATGTCGAAATCGAGCTCGTCGCCCGATTGAAGCGGGTCGTCCGGGTCGTCGAGACCATAGCGGCGCGCGTCCTCCAACGAGATCTCGCGCTCGTCGTTATCGACGATGTCGACGCAGGTCATGATCATCTTGAGATCGACGGCGCCGGACTTTGCGTTGAACTTCGCTTCGAGCTCTCGCTCGGGACCGAACTGACGCTTGGCCGCCGTGAGAATCGCATGCTCGATCGCCTCGACGAGCACTTTGGGTTCGATTCCCTTTTCCTGGCTGACCTGCTCAATGACGGTCTGAAGTTGAAGCTGCTGTGTGGCCATGGTTCTACCGATTCGAAACTAGAAGCTTGGAACGAGGGTCGCGCGTTCGATCGCCTCGTGAGGAATGGGAACCGTCGAGCCATCCAGCTGGATGAGCACGGAGGTTCCCTCAAGACCCAGGATTTCCCCCTGGAAGGTGCGTCGACCGGAATCGTCCCAGCCAACGATCGGCTCGCGGGTTCGAACACGAACCTCGCTCCCCGCAAAACGTTCGAAGTCCGTGAGCTTCGTGAGCGGACGGTCCGGCCCCGGCGAACTGACTTCGAGATTGAAGGTTCCCGGCATCACATCCTCGTGAACGTCCAGACTCGTGGAGAGATCTCGACTCACGTTGGTGCAATCCTCGAGAGTGATGTCGCTTCCGGGCTTCCCGTCGTGACGAGGACGGTCGATTATGATTCGAAGCGTCCAGCCACCGCGACCGCGAATTTGGCGCACCTCGACAAGCTCCACCCCGTGCGCGAGGCAGACCGGCTCTGCAAGCTCGGTGATTTGTTGCTGTCGACGTTCCTGTGCACCCATGGATTCCCCCGTGTGGAAATCCCCAACCCCATGGCCAGCCTGAGCCGTGCAAGCACAAGCCCAAGAAAGAAAAAAGGTAGGCCTGAGAGACCTACCCCGCTGGCGAGCCCACGAAGTTAGTAGCGGGTCCGTACCACGGCGATCCGGCCGGGGCAAGGCGAGCGGCTAACTCAGCGAAACCACGAGAGGATGCGCACAGAAACCTCATGATTTTGCCCGTTCGTGAAGCTCACTTCGATGAGTCTTCCCAAACGTCCGAAAAGCCGATTTGTCAGTAATTCTAAATATTTGGCGGCACGGGTGGAGTCAGCCGCGAGTCGTGGCTGACACATAAAAGATAACAATTTCGAACATTTGCGCGACCTAACTCGCCAAGCCACCAGCTGCGACGAGCTCATCGAAATGGCTGTCCGCGTAGTACGAGAGCACGTCCAAAACATCCGTGAACTCACTTCGATCGAGCTCGCGGGTCGGGTACTCCACCGAAAGAACGATATCGAGATCATCGTCGATGCTGAACTTGGCCATCAGAAGGACTTGGTTGAGCTGAAGGAGGCGGTCGTAGAGGGCCGCAGCCTGCTCCTCGTCCTCCGGCGTCTTCAGGTAGGGAACGATCGCGACGGTGAGATAGCCCTGCGGATCGATGCGCAGCAGGAACGGAAAGGTCGCTTTTCGGCCACGAAAACGACATCGCCAGGTGTCCTCCGTGATGCGATCGAAGCGCCAACCGCCCTCTCGGAGGAGCGCCTCGATGGTCGACGGTTCAACCTTCAGGTGCTTCTTGCCCGATTCTTCCTTGGCCTCTGTTTTCGGCGGAGGCTTCCGTGGGGGCTTGGCCACGTCGCACCCTACCGAGCGGTGCGTGGACCGTGCAAGCCCCGTTGACCCCCCGAAACGGCTTTGGTATCGACCCCTTGCCGTCGGTCTGGGGTATGCGCCGACGATAGAGGAGAGCGGAGATGGGTGTCATCCGAATGAATCGGGTTGGTGGCTGGATGTGCGTTTTGGCCCTTGGCGTCGCCTGCGGAGGCGGACGAGAAGCCGCGTGGGACACGACGCCGAACGGCGAAGGCACGTCCAACGTGTCGGACGACCAGCGCGCATCGCTGGCTCAAGAAGCACAAGCTGCTTGGGATGGCCGCGACGAAGAAGCGTCCGTTCGCCAGGCGATCGAAAAGTACAGCGCGGTCACGAGTGCCGACGCGAGCGACCACGAAGCGTGGGTGATGCTCTCGCGCAGCTACTACTTCCTCGCGGACTGCCACCTTCGTTTCGACGAAGCGCGTCAGGAGGAATTCCTGAGCAGCTTTGAAGAAGGCACGCAGGCCGCAGAACGCGGGCTCGTCGCGATCTCGGACGACTTCGCGCAGCGCATGCGCTCCGGCACACGCATCGAAGAGGCCATCGACGTCCTCGACCAGTCGGCCGTTCCCGCGCTCTACTGGCGCGCGTCGAACCTCGGCAAGTGGGCGTCCGCCGACGGCTTCGCAACGCTTCTTTCCTACAAGGACGAGATCCGCGCGGTGATGGGTCGCTGCCTCGAGCTCGACCGCCCCTACTACCACTACGGCCCGGACCGCTACTTCGGCGTCTTCTACGGCCGCGCGCCGGGCTTCGCCGGTGGTGACGTCGAGCGCAGCCGTGAGCACTTCGAGGCGTCCATGCGCCAGGTGCCGAACTACTTCGCGACGCGCGTCCTGATGGCGCAGGACTACGCCGTCAAAGCGCAGGACCGGGCGACCTTCGACGAGCAGCTCACCTACGTGATCGAGCACGACGCGGAGGAAGGCGGCGCGGAGGTTGCGCCGGAAAACCGCTGTGAGCAGCGGAAGGCCCGTGACCTGATGTCCCAGGCGGACGAGCTTTTCGAGTGAATCAACCGTCCTCGGGGCCGTCCAAAGGCCTGGACCGAACCTTCCACGTGAGCAGCCAATCCATGCAGAAACGAATCCTCATCCTCGCCGCGATGAGCGCGCTGGTCTCCGGCCTGCTCTTCGCCGCTGAAACTCCCGCGGGGGCGCAAGATCCGATCGAAATGAAGATCGCGACGGTCGCTCCGGAAGGGACGCCCTGGGAAAAGCAGCTTCGGAATTTCCGTCGCTACGTTCAGGACAACACCGGCGGCCGAGTCCGCGTGAAGATGTTCATGGGTGGTTCGCTCGGCGGTGAAAAGGCGCTCGTTCGCCGCACCTCGCAGGGAAGCATCCAGGTCTTCGGTGGATCGACGGCTGCGCTCGGTTCCATGGTTCCGGAACTCAACGTGGTGGAGGCCCCCTACCTCTTCAACAGCACGCGCCAAGCCGACCGCGCCCTCGACAGCGATGGCGTTCTCACCATCGTGCGCGCTGCCGTCGAACGACGCGGATTCAAGTTTGGCTTTTGGGCGGAGAACGGTTTCCGCAGCTGGTTCACCAAGGATCGCGCCATTCGGCAG
Organism: Myxococcota bacterium; assembly: GCA_039186435.1. Lineage (GTDB taxonomy): Bacteria > Myxococcota_A > Polyangia > Polyangiales > Houyiibacteriaceae > JALVDI01. Next base: position 8,969 of record JBCDAA010000055.1, read on the forward strand.
CCCAGCGATCTGCGCGGGCTCCGCATGCGCTCGCAGGAAGCACAAGCACATCTCGCAAGCTACCGCGCGTTCGGCGCCACCCCGGTGCCCATCGACGTCACGAACGTGCTCACGTCCCTACAGACGAACGTTGTGGATGGCTTTGACAACACGCCGCTCTTTGCCTTCGCAACCTCGTGGTACCAGGCGGCGCAGCATCTCAACTTGAGCGAGCATAGCTACCAGCCTGGAATCATCGTGTATTCGAAACGGTGGTACGACGGGCTCCCTCAGGACATTCAGCAGGTCCTTCAGAGCGTTCCGAACGACATGGTCTCAAACGGCCGTCGCGCGGTCCGTCGCATGGACCCGGTGCTGATCCGCAACCTTGAACGATACGGAATTCAGGTCCATCGCCCCTCGGCAGCGGAGCGCCAAGCGTTCGCCCAGACGGCGCGAAACGTCCCGAACCAGGTTGCCGCCAAGGTCGGCGGGCAAGGTCGGGCGCTTCTTCGCGCCATCAAGGCCGCTCGCTAGCTCGAAGAAACCGACACTTTCGGCGAAACGTTCCGCCGTCTTGCTCGACGTACGCTCCGGGTGATCGTCTCACCCGGAAGCGAACATGCTCATCTCAAAGCGAGCCCTTTGCGATTCGGCGTTCTGCCTCGGCGAGCGCTTCGGGGGTATCAACGTCCAGCCAGGTCGCGTCCTCTACGTCCGCGACATGCATCAAGCCTCGCTCAGCCAGCGTTCCCACGCCCGCAGAGAGCGAGCACCCGTCGGGCCCGTTGGCGGCCTCCAGCGCGTTCAGAAGCGCTCGCGTGATTCGAAACACGCCCGTGTCGAGACAGTCGTAGGTGGGGAGCTCCTTGCCGATTTCTACGATGCGGGTGCCATCGACCCGAACTTTCGTGGCGTCAGGCAGATCGAAGCAGCCCGGAATGTCGTAGTCGACCCCGAGAAGCGCTCCGTTTGGGTTCAGGGGTGCGTCGGCGACACGCTGCAAGAGTGCAGGCGTCCAGAGGTGGTCACTCATCACCAAGAAGGTTGGTTCGGTGACGAACGCACGAGCCGCGAGAAGCGAGTTCCCATTGGGGAGGTGCCATTGAGGGTTATCGAAAAAGTGCAGGCGCGTCGGCAAGGACTTCGAGGTGAGCGCTTCGCGAATCATGCCACCTCGGTATCCAACGACGACAGCGACATCGGTGACACCCCCGTCACCGAGACGCTGAAGAACGTGCACGATGAGTGGTACGCCCGCGACGGGCTGAAGAGGCTTGGGATACGGGCGCCCGGAAACGAGGCGCGTCCCCTGTCCTGCGGCGAGGATGATGGCTCTCACGAAGGGTACGCTGAAGCCCCCCGTCGCGTTGTCAACTCCCTCACCTGCGTGCTACCGGCATGGCGACGATGAGCCCGACTTCCACCATTCGAAAACCCGCCGGTAAGCTGGGCGTGCTCATCCCAGGGATGGGCGCGGTTGGCACCACTTTCATCGCGGGAGCGCTGCTTGCGCGCAAAGGCCTCGCGGCCCCCATTGGTTCGCTAACGCAGATGGGTTCCCTCAAAACGCCGGATGGTCCCGTTCGGATCAACGAGCACCTTCCCCTCGCTGGCCTCAACGATCTCGTCTTCGGCGGTTGGGATCTTTTCGCGGATGACGCGCTCACGACGGCACGTCGCGCGGACGTGATTCGCCCGGCGCATCTCGATTTGGTCGCGGACGAACTCGCCGCGCTTAAGCCGATGCCCGCGGTGTTCTTCCCGGAGTTTGTTCGTCGCCTTCGCGGCGAGAACGTGAAGACGTCGAAGAACAAGATGGAGCTCGCCGAGGCCGTCCGCGAGGACATCCGCCGGTTCAAGCGAGACAACGATTGCGAGCGAACCGTCGCCATCTGGTGTGGAAGTACCGAGGCACATCGCGCGCCGACGGAAGTTCACGATACCGTGGAGTCCTTCGAAAAGGGCCTTCGCGAAAGCAGCCCGGCGATCAGCCCTTCGCAGGTCTACTGCTATGCGTGCCTCATGGAGGGCGTGGCCTACGCAAACGGCGCGCCGAACCTCACCGAGGAACTCCCGTGCATGCGGGAGCTCTCGAAGCGAATGCACGCGCCGCTCGCCGGTAAAGATTTCAAGACCGGCCAAACGCTGATGAAGACGATTCTCGCGCCCGGCTTGCGCGCGCGTCAGCTCGGCGTTCGCGGCTGGTTCAGCACGAACATTCTCGGCAATCGCGACGGCGAGGTCCTCGACGATCCGGAGAACTTCAAGACCAAGGAGCTCAGCAAGCTCGGCGTCCTCGAGAGCATTCTTGAGCCGGAGCTGCACCCGGAGCTCTACGGCGACATGCACCACCAGGTGCGCATCAACTACTACCCTCCGCGCGGCGACCAAAAAGAGGGCTGGGATAACATCGATATCTTCGGATGGCTCGGCTATCCGATGCAGATCAAGATCGACTTTCTCTGCCGAGACTCGATCCTCGCAGCGCCGCTCGTTCTCGACTTGGCCCTGCTCCTTGACCTCGCGCAGCGTTCGGGACTCAGCGACGTCCAGCGCTGGCTTGGATTCTTCTTCAAGTCCCCGACGGCGAGTACGGTCAACGATCTCTTCGCGCAGGAGATGGAGCTTCGTCAGGCGCTCCAAAGCCTCGCGGAGCACGGCGCGTCGGTCGCGAAGCTCGGCGCGTAGTCTCGCACCGAAAAATTGAAACCGGCGTGATCGATTGGCGCTGTGAGGTGACTACCTCGAGGAGGGGAGTCATCCATGGTCTTTCGAGCGTTAGCAGTCGGTGTCGTTTTCGGAGCGTTCGCGTGTGGGGGAGGTGGCGGCTCCGACGATGCGGGCAGCGATGTGTTTCGCCCTCCCGCGCGTACGATTGGCCCCGAGGGAGGCTCGATCACAAGCGACGACGGTAGGCTTACCCTGGAGGTACCCGCGGGAGCGCTCGACGCCCCGACCGCCCTACGGATCGACACGCTCGGTCCCGGCGAAGCAGACGCGTCTCTCGAGGAACTCGAGCCGCGTTACCAATATCGCCTTAGTCCAGATGGGCTGACCTTTTCAGAACCGGTTCTCGCGACGTTGCGCGTGGACGAAAGCGACCGACCGACGGAACAAGCCGACGGATCGATCGACGTCCTTGGCCTCGTAACCTTCGACGCTTCAAACGGCCGTGAGATCGTCGGCTTTGGCGCCGAGGAGCCGATCGCCGGCGGCGGCGCGACCTACGCCGGGTTGCTCTCCCACTTTAGCGACATCGCTCTCGGCCGGCTGATGCGGAGCCGCTTCGAGCTCGATTGTGCGACGGACTGCGTGGTCGGTTCGACGCTCTCCGGAACCTTCATCACCCAGTCGTTTCTTTCGATCTCCGACGAGTTGAGAGCGAGAGACGGCTCGCGCGGAATCTCCGCGGACGGAAGTCTGGAAATCGTCCCGCCGCCTCCCCCGTTGGCGCCTTTCGTCTTCACGAACAACCTCGCGGTTCCGTTCATGTACCGCTGCACGACCGAAGGCGTGGGCCACGTGAACGCGCACTTTCTGGGGACCGCGATTGAGCGAGACAGCTCCAGCGGCATTGTCACCATCATCACCAACACTCCGGTCGGCGCGCACGGTCGAGCGATGGTGGCGTGCATCGATCCACCGGCCGCCGAGTTTCAGGTGAGCAACCTGATGCCTGCGCTGGCATGTCCAGGCGCAGAGGTCGAAGTAACCGCGCGGGGCTTTGCCACGCCGGAAGACATCGCGACGGCGGAGGTTCTCTTTGTCGGACCGAGTCGCGAACTCACGGCTCGCGTCCTTTCGTCTGAGGAGATCGGAGCCGGAATGGGGACGGTGGATGCTCGCCTGACGGTGAAGGTGCCCCGAAGCATTCAGCTCGCGCCGAACGACTGGAACGTCGTCGTGCAGGTACCGGGGGAAATGCCGCGGCGAAGCGCCGGGCTTCCCTTCATGGCGCAGATCCCGGAATGCCCCATCGAGGACACGAACTTCCTCGGGAACTGGCGCACGGTCGGCGACACCGTGCCCGACGACGCCGCGTGCACGGGACCGAACGCCGGCCCCGCGTGGCGCTTCTGGGCGGACGGAACGTGGACCGATACGAGCCCGGACATCACGGATGCCATCCACGGGCGCTCCGTTCATCGCGTCGACGGAACGTGGTCCGGCGTTTGGGAAGGCGCGGCCTACACCATCACGGCGAGCGGGTGCGACAACACCTTTGGAAACGTCAACGAGATGACGGGAACGTTCTATCCCGAAACGCAGGTCTTCGAAGCCGCCTACACCGCGTCGCGGGGAACCGCGATGCCCGTCGAACGGCGGCACTGCGGAACCCTCTTTGGGCACGCATCGATCATCGCCTCCTGCCGAACGGCCGGTTGCGAGGCGGACCGAGAGCCTTTTTCGCGGCGCGGGTGTCTTCACACCGACCTTACTCCGGTGTGTTACGACGCAAGTGCGGCCGTTTGTTACGACGGCGACGGCGCGCTCCTCCCCTCCATCCCGCCGGGCCCGCTGTGCGATGGAACCCTCTGCACCGACGGTCGCCGATGTTGCACCACGGAGCCCGAAACGCGGGGGTGTCGAGCCGCCATGGACCCGTGCACGGACGCCATCGGCATCGAGGCGTGCGACGGACCGGAAGACTGCGAGGCGGGAGAGGCTTGCTGCATCACCGACGGTGGTGGCGGCACATTTGTGAGCGCGTGCATGGCCGAAGGAAGCTGCCCGGGGACGGGTGGCGATCTCCCGTGGCGCGCGTGCAAGGACGACTCCGATTGCAGCGGGGTCACGTGCTGCCCCGACGCGAGCACGTCCCTGGCGAGCTCGATCTGTGGCATCGGCTGCTAGGTGGCCCTTAGCGGGTCGGCGTTTCGCCGTGGACGAAGATCCACGTACCGGGCGTCTCTTCAGTCGGGTAGACGCTATGCCAGTTCTCGGGCAGCGGCGGGTCCGCCCAGTTGAACACCCAGCGCGCGTCATGGGGCGAAAGATTCACGCAGCCGTGGCTTCGTGGGCGACCAAAACCGTTGTGCCAGAACGCCGAGTGGAGCGCGTACGCGAGCTCGAAGTACATCACGTAGGGAACGTCATCGACGCTGTAGGGACCGTCGACGGCGGTGTCCCCGTCCATGGTGTCGGTGAGGTGCTTGCTCTTCACGCGGAAGAGTCCGGTCAGCGTTTCCCAATCCTCGCCCGCAACACGTTTGCCCGATGAGATCACTGTCGCAAACACAGGCGTATCGCCTTCGTAGGCGACGAGGGTTTGCTCCGCGAGGTTGATGTCGAGCCATTTGTCCGTCGGGCCGACTTCCCCCAGCCGACGGTGGCGCGGGCGTCGCTCCCGCTGTCGCGCCACGCGGACATCGCGCTCACGAAACCATCGATTGTCACCCGCGTGAAGGTAGGTTCGTCCGTCCCGCTCGACCTCCTCGAGAATCGCGAACCCCTCGTGGTAGTCGACCTCGCCGCGCGCACGACGAAAGCCGCCACGGCTGGTTTGCTGATACGCGCGGCTCCGAGATGAGAGCACCCATGCGTAAGGAAGACGCGGATTCAACACCGGCGACGCGAAGACCGGCTCCTCCGGCTCCGCTTCGTCACCGTTTTCGCCAGTCCCGCCTTCGGCCCCGCTCTCGGCGGGTCCTTCGTCCTCACTCGGAGCGCCTTCGCCGCCTGGCTCTCCCCCAACGATGGAAGGCGGGAGCACCACCCCCGCGTACTCGCTTCCCGAGCGCTCAAGGACCGCACCGAAGGGAACGAATCCGTTCGCCTGCGTTCGCCAGTAGCGGCGTCCACCACGGTTGAACTCGCGATCGAGACTCACGAAAAAGCCGCGCATGAGGTAGCGCATGACGACGGATCCGTCCTCGCCCTGAAGCGTTTCCAGGGTGGGCCCACCGGCGTCTTCACTCGTGGTCTCGAGATTGGTCCCCGTTTCGGAGGGCGCTGGCTCGGGGTCGTGCGTCACCGCCATCTCCGCCATCGCTTCCATGGCCGATTCCGTCATCGCCGATTCAGTCATCGCCGATTCCGTCATCGCCGATTCCGTCATCGCCGATTCCGCCATCGCCGACTCGCTCGCAGCTTCAGCCGCGGCGGCCTCTCGCGCGGCTTCCGCGGCCCCGCGCAGTTCGGCCAAGTCCTCCCCGGTGGGGATTCGTCGAAACTGCGGGACCCGATGCCGAATGAACCCGTACTCGTAAGGGAGCGTGTCCTCTCGGCTCGGCTGGCGTCCCCGGATCGCCGGGAGCTCTTCCCCTTCGAAGGGGATCACATCACGACCGTTGCAGACGAAGCCGCCCGTCGTAAGCTCATACCAGCCACTGCGGCATCGGCGGCGCTCCGGCGCGTCCGGCACCGGCTCCGCATGCGTCGCCATGAGCACCGCCCCACCCCGAAGATACCCAATGCGATCCGCTGCGCGGCTCGGCCCGGTTCGAACCGGAACCACAAAACGCTTCGCGAAAATCCGCTTCGGTGGACCGCTTGGCTCGGCAGCTTCCTCCGGCGGCTCAGCGCTCTCCTCGGGAGCTGCCTCCGTACCCTGGAGAGGGGTAGCCTCGGGCTCTTCTGGCGCCGGCTCGGCCGCTTCTTGCCCGCCGCACGCGCAAAGGGCCCCAAGAACGCAGATGAGGATCACTTTTGCCACGGTTCGCCGTGATTTCATGCGCCGCCACCCCCGTCAAACGGAAGCTTGAACGCGGATCGACGAGACGCGATTGCGGCGGCGGTAGGCATCGGGGGCTCCCTCCTCGTGCACGTGGTCGCGCTCGTGATCGCAGGAGCGGTCACCCAGGCGCCTCAGCTCGAGTTCGAGTTTGAACTCCCGGCCGAGGTGGAGTTTGGCCTCACCGAGGAAGTCGAAGCCGCAAGCGGTGGCCTGCAGGACACCCCGCCGCCCGTCGAAGCCGAAGCGACCGGGGACGAGGGCAGCGCGAGAGGCTCCGCCGGAGACGCTGGCGTCGACGCGGGGCCCCAAGACGCCGGCGCGATCGACGCCGGACCGAGCGATGCCGGATGGGACGCGGGATCGGACGCGGAGTCGGACGCGGGGTCAGACACGGGTCCCCGAGATGCTGGATGGGACGCGGGAGACGCCGGCGTGGATGCGCCCGGCGACGGGGGTGACGGCGGCGGACTCGTGGCGGAATCGCTCGACGGTCCCTCTCGAATCCCGCCCGGCGCGCAGATCGCACTCCGCCTCGACATGGCCTCTGTCCGCGCGTCTCCCTTGGCACCGGAGGTTCGCCGGCTGCTCGCCGCGATTCCTGACTGGCAGCTCATCTTGGCCGGAAGCGGCATCGACCCCCTCGAAGATCTCGAGCGCCTCCTGATCGCGTCGCCCAACCTTCAACGAGCGCGCCTGGTGATGGCCGGTCGCCACGCCCACACCGACGAAGACGGCGACACCTACATTCGACAGGTCGTTCAACGCTTCAGTGAAGCGCGAGGAACGCGGCCTCGTTGGCGGACGCGCCACGGTGTCCCCGTGTCGCCGTGGCCGAACGAAGACGAGACGGCGCGGGTGCTCGCCATCATCGGACCGCGGCACTTCACGATCACGCGGCCGCAGGATCTTCGGCGAACGCTCGCGATCGCGCAGGCCCGGGAACAAACGCAGGAGGACGAGGAAGAGCGCGACGAAGCGCTTGAGCGCGCGGCAGGTGCAGACGCGCTGCTCTCGATGGGCGAAGGCGACGCATTCACGATCGAGGTCGAAGGCGCGCGGCAGTTTCTGCGGTCCGGCAACCCGGCGCTGATGCCGGCAAGTCTGCGCGCCGCGGTTCAAGGCTCCGAAACGCGTATCACCGTGCGGGGGCTTGCGACCTTCGACAGCGCGGAAGAAGCGGAAGCCGCACAAACCTACTGGAATGAGCAGCGGGAGCGTGCGTCTCGGAACGCCTTCGTTCGCCTCACCGGCCTCGACAGCGCCCTCTCGGAGGCCACCCTTGAGCTCGAGGGTCGCCGACTTCGCATTGGCGCGGGCCTAAGCCTCGCCCAAGCTCGTCTCGTTCTCGGCTACCTGGAAGGCGCTATGCGGACTCGCGCTCGACGGCGCGCGCGAAGCTCCATGCGCGGGCGACCCCGCGACATGCGTCAGACCAGCTCGGCCGCGTCCGAAATGGGCGCGGCCGAGACAATGGCTAGAGAACCAGCTCCTTGAGCCGTTTGATCGGGGTCGCGGACAACTTCGTCATCGCTTCCCGGTCCCGAATGATCTCCTCTTGGGTGTTCGGGTTCCGCGTTTTCACGTTCTTTCGCGCGGGCACGAACTTCAGCTTCAGCTTCACCATGTCGGGGATGATGAAGTCCTTCCACTTCGCGACCACTTCGCCGTCTTTTTCGCGCTCCTGCCACGGGGCGTGCTTGCCAAGCTCCCGCTTGATCAGCTCCTGAAGCGCCTCAAAAACCGTGCTGACTTCCCGCTTGCTCAATCCGGTTCGGTCCGCGATCTCACTGAAGATCTGCGCCTTCGTCATTCGCTTGGCCGCTGCCATCGGTCCCCTCCTCGATCGCCGAAGAATTGGGCGCATGTATGCATAGGGGTTTTGCTCGTCGCAAGAGATTTCCCGTTTCCTCCGTTGGCGCACGGGGTTTGCACACAAGCCGTCCACAAGCCATGGAGGGGTTTCTTTGCGCGGCGCGTCACTAAACCCACGAACGCCAAACATCTGTTTTCATTGAACTGTCAGGCTTATTGAAAACAGAAGACCCCATTCAACCACCAAGCTATCCACGAGTTTTCCACAGGCTCGATCGGCTACTCGCCGCCGCCACCAACCCGTGGGTAAGAGCCATCATGACTCGCCGCTCGTCCTCGTCTCGGTGGTCGTAGCCGAGCAAATGGAGCAACCCGTGCGCGAGCAGGAAGGTCACCTCGTACACGATCGTTCGGCCCTGGGACGACGCCTGACGGCGGGCCGTGTCCATCGAGATGACGACGTCGCCCAAAAGATCCGGGTGAATGACGCCCTCCCCTTCTTGCATCGCAAACGCCAATACGTCGGTTGGCCGATCGCGTCCGCGATAGTCTCGATTGAGGGTGTGAATGCGCGTGTCGTCGCAGAGAAGGACCGAAAGCTCCGCACTTTCGCGCTGGATCACCCAGAGCATCCGATCGGCGCGCCGACGAACGACCGCCGGGCTGACCGAGCGCCGCGTTAGCCCCTCCGTTCGCACCTCGGTCGCCACGCCGTTGACACCCTGGATGCTTTTGGTAGGGAAATCCAGTGCCGCTCACCGACATCGTCGCCCTTCGCGCGCGTGAAATCCTCGATTCTCGCGGAAACCCCACCATCGAAGTCGACGTCGAACTCGCCGACGGGACGGGAGGTCGCGCTGCGGTTCCCAGCGGCGCGTCGACGGGAGAACACGAAGCGCACGAGCTTCGCGACGGAGGCGATCGTTTTTTGGGCAAGGGCGTGCAACAAGCCGTGCTCCACGTGCACGAGGAAATCGCACCGGAGGTGGTCGGTCTCGACGCCCTCGACCAGCACCTCGTCGACTCCGCGATGCTCGCCCTCGACGGAACGCCGACAAAGTCCAAGCTCGGCGCGAACGCGATTCTCGGCGTTTCGATGGCAACCGCCCGTGCGGCTTCCAACTCCGTCGGCATTCCGCTCTGGCGGTACCTCGGTGGCGCGCAGGCGCGACTTCTTCCCACACCGTTCATGAACATCATCAACGGCGGCGCGCACGCGGACAACGGACTCGACATTCAAGAGTTCATGATCGTCCCGATCGGAGCGTCGTCGTTTTCGGACGCACTCCGCGCCGGCGCTGAGACGTTTCATCACTTGAAGAAGATTCTCTCAGGCAAAGGTCTCGTGACCAGCGTGGGCGACGAAGGCGGGTTCGCGCCGCGACTCGGCAAGAACGCAGAGGCACTCGAGTTGATCGCAGAGGCGGTTCAAGCCGCCGGGTACGAGCTCGGGAAAGACATCGCGCTCGCCCTCGACTGTGCGGCGAGTGAGTTCTTCAACAAGGAGAGCGGCGTCTACACCTTCGACGGGCAAGAGGTCGACGGCGCAGGCCTGGTCGAAATCTACACGCGGTACTGCGCCGATTTTGGCGTCGTGAGCATCGAAGACGGCTGCGACGAAAACGACTGGGAGACCTGGCAGATGCTCACCGAGCAGCTTGGCCTCGAGGTCCAGCTCGTGGGCGACGACCTCTTTGTCACGAACGTCGAACGACTCAAGCGAGGCATCGAGGAGGACGTCGCCAACTCGATCCTCATCAAGGTGAACCAGATCGGAACGCTCACGGAAACCCTCGACACGATTCGCCTCGCCGATCAGAACGGCTACGCCGCGATGATTTCGCATCGAAGCGGGGAAACCGAAGATACGTTCATCGCCGACCTCGCGGTGGCAACGGGCGTCGGCCAAATCAAGACGGGCTCGGCATCGCGCTCCGAGCGCGTCGCGAAGTACAACCAGCTTCTCCGCATTGAGGAACAGCTTGGCAGCGCCGCCATCTTCGCCGGAACCGCAGGGTTCGCGTAGGCCCTGATGTTTGAAAAGGTTCTCATCGCACGCCGAGGGGAAGCTGCTGCGCGCGTCGCACGCACCTGCAAGCGACTCGGCGTCGACGCCATCGCACTCTACTCCGACGCCGCGGAAAGCGTGCACGTCGAAGCGTGCGACCGCGCGTTCGAGGTGAAGGCCACGGACGGTCAGGTTTCAGCAGAAGACGTCATCGCGTGTGCGCGGGAAGCGAGCGCCGACGCCGTCTTTCCAGGCTACAGCTCCCACCGCGCCCACCTCGAGTTGGCCCAGGCGCTGGAAGCGGAAGGAATCCCCTTCGTGGGTCTCGACCCAGACGTCCTCCGGACCGTAGGCGATCGCTCGGCGTTTCGTGAACTCGCCGAGCGGGCGGGCGTACGAACCATTCCGGGCGGTCTTGTCGCGACCCTGGATGAAGCCAAGAGTCTCGCCGAGGAAGTCGACTACCCCGTCGTCCTCAAGGGCCAAGCCGCGGATGCGTCCATCGGTGCGCGCAAAGCGGACGACGAAGAGGAGCTCGACGCGGCGTGGTCAGAAATCCGCGCGCTTCAGCCCGAAGGCTCGGTGGTTGTCGAATCCCACATTCCGCGAGCTCGCGATCTCGAGGTTCTTCTCGTCTCGGACTCCCACGGCACCGTCCTTCCGCTCGTGGAGATGGAAACGAGCATTCTCGAAGCCGGTCGCGGTCTGATCCGCGAGTGCCCCTCGCCGAAGCTTGTCCTTGCAGCGGACGGCGAAAGCATTCGCGAAATGATGTTCGATATCGGGGTCCGCATTGCGCGAGAGCTCGAGTGCGTGGGCCTCATGTCCGTGCAAATGCTTCTCAGTCCGACGGGCCGACTGTGGGTTCGCGGCGCCCGCCTTGGGCTCGTCGCCATGCACGCGGTTGTCGAGCGGGTCACGCGTCTCGACTTGGTCGCGCTTCAGCTTCAGGTCGCGTCGGGGGAAGCTCTCGGCGAGGAAATCGAATACCTGCAGCCGCGTGGCCACGCCATCGGTGCACAGATCCTCGCGTCGGATCCTTCGCAGGAAGGCGTCTCCGTGGACGAGATCGTGCTGCCGAGCGCACCGCGGACGGCTCGGATCGAGCTCTCGGTGGCCAAGGGAACGCAGGTGCCTCCCGACGACTGGCCTCGGGTCGCAAAGATCACCGCCTCGGCGCCCGTTCGCCGGCAGGCACTCATGACCCTCGACCGCATTCTTGCCGCGGCGAGTTTTGAGCCCCTCAAGACCAATGTCGCCGCGCTGCGGAAGGTGCTTCATGCGGGGACGTTTCGCGCCGGGCAATACGACCTCTCGCTGATCGAACAGCTCCGCTCGACCTGACGCGCCGTCCGCCCGCCTCAGTCCAGCTTGCGCTTCTGAATCGGCGCGTCGTGTGCCACGAGATCACTCCACCAAGAGGGGAGTCCCGCGCCGCTTTCGTGGTCGACATCGGAGGGTGCAAGGTCGCCCTCGGCGCTCTGACGAAAGCGAGCGTCGATCCAGGCGAACGTTTCATCCTGGGCGGCGGTCCCGCCGAGTACGGCGTCGACCTCCTCCGCGAGCCAGGCGACGCACTTCAGCACGCGCGCGCAGTCCTTGATCGATCGCTCGTCCGCGTACTCGATCGTCCTCAGAAGAGACGTCGCCGTCGCAACCGAGAAGAGCATCAGCGGGATCCCCTCGTAGTAGTAGTGGGTCGTTAGCTGGCCCGCTCGATCCCAGAGCTTACGGGGGAGCTTGACGTTTCCCTTTTCGATGAAGGTCCACCCCGCCGCGGCGACCGGGTCGACCACCTTCCAGTCGTGCGTTTTTCGAAACTGCTTGTAGACGGGAACCGCGTATTCGGCGCCCCAGCATGCGAGCGCCACGCGCTGCGGGTGTTCGAGCTCGCTAATGCGCGCGGCGTGGTCGGCGTCGAACTGCAAGAGGTCCAGCATGTTTGGCAGCGTCGACGGTTTTCGCGCGCTGCGCTACTCCTTCTTCAGAATGCGAGTGACCGTATTTCGCCCAATTTCAAGGCTTTCCGCTGCGCGAACTTTGCTGCCGCACGCGTCCACGGTCGCTTCCACATAGCGCCGCGTGACCTCGTCGAGAGTCTCGCCGAGGGGCAACGTGACGGACTTCCTTCGCACGCGCCGGGGCGAAGGAAGGTGGCGCGTCTTTACGACGCCATCGGGCGCGAGAACGATCGCACTCTCGATCCAGTGCTCGAGTTCGCGCACGTTGCCGGGCCATTGATGCTCCCGAAGGAGCGCGAGCACTTCCTTCGTGAGACGCGGGGTGGGTCGCCCGTGCTTCCGCGCCGCGCGATCCGCAAAGTGCTGCGCCAGCCGCAAGACCTCCTCGGGACCGCGCTCCCGTAGCGACGGGACGTCGATCTCCACTACACGAATTCGGTAGTAGAGATCCTCGCGAAAGCGCCCTTCCGCGACGGAGGTCTCGAGGTCGCGGTGCGTGGCGCAGATGAGGCGAACGTCCGCGGTTAGCGTTTGGCGACCGCCGATACGCTCGAAACTTCGCTCCTGCAGAAAGCGCAGGAGCTTTCCTTGGCTCTCGAGAGGAAGGTCGCCGATCTCATCGAGAAAGAGCGTTCCGCCCTCCGCCATCTCGACCATCCCGCGAACGCGGCGATCCGCCCCCGTAAACGCGCCTCGCTCGTGGCCAAAGAGCTCGCTCTCCACGAGCTGACCGGGAAGCGTGGTGCAGTCGACCGTGACGAAAGGACCCGCCTGACGACCGGAGTTCACGTGCACCGCCCGGGCAAAGAGGGTCTTGCCCGTTCCCGTCTCTCCGCGAAGAAGCACCGTCGCGTCTGTTTCTGCGGCGAGTCCAACGCGCTCGTACACCGACTCCATCGCGGGACTTCGGCCGACGATATGGTTGAAGGGACCGCGCACCACAACGCCAGCTTCGCGCACGTCCGCGGCCCGAAGCGTCGTAAGCGAGAGCACATTCCCGAGCTGGATCGCGAGCGCTCCGAGGTACCGCTCGTCCTCTTCGTCAAAGGTGCCCTGGTGCCGGTTGAGAACTTGAACGACGCCGCGCACGGGCGACGCCATCGACTCACGAACCGGCACGACGAGCATCGAGCGCGTCCGGTAGCCGGTCGCCCGGTCGGCGCTGGGATCGAAGCGAGGATCCTTCGCCGCGTCGCTCACGCGAACGACCTCGCCCGTGCGAGCGACATGCCCCGCAATGCCCTGCGTCAGTGGCTGATGAAGAGCCGGAACCTCGGGGAGCACTGCCACCCGGGTCATCAAGCGCTGTTCTTCCGCGTCGACGAGCCACAACGTCGCTCGCTCGGCGTCCATGGCGGTGGCCAAACGCTCACACGCCGTCTGAAGAAGAGCGTCAAGATCCACTTCGCGAGGGATCAACGAGGCGAGGTCGACAAGGAGCGAGAGGCGACTCATTCGGAGTGACGCCAGCATAGCGCTCACTGCGCGCAAAGCGTGAGCGTTCGCCCCTCCCGAGCGGCCTCCGAGTCGGGAAAACAAGCCTTTGCGCGTGCTTCGATGGCAGCGACATCGTCGTCGCTTCGGGCCGGATCGTGATGAAAGAGAACGTAGCGTCCGACGCGAGCCGCCTCTGCGAGCTCCGCCCCCGCGCGAAAGGTGCTGTGACCCCAGCCGACGCGGGCAGGCCCAACCTCGCCGCGGTATTCCTCCGGTGTGTACTGCGAGTCGTAGATGAGCACGTCAGCATCCTCCGCAAGCGCGAGCAGGGTTGGGTCAACGCAGCTGTAGTGCTCGGTGTCGGTCGCAAAGACCAGCGCGCGCCCCGCCCACTCAATGCGGTACGCGATCACACCGCCGCCTGGATGGTTGAGGCGTGCGGCGCGGACCTGCGCGTCGCCGACGCGAAACTGCCGGCCCGGTTGAATCTCCTGAAACTCCACGCGCGACGGAAGATCCTCCCAGCGCACGGGAAACGTCGGCGGCTGCATTTGCTGGGCGAGGGCATCGCGGAGGGAAAGCTCCGTCGTGCCCTGCCCCACGACCCGCAGCCGTGTCGTCGGAAGGTAGAGCGGCGTGAAAAACGGGATGCCTTGAATGTGGTCCCAGTGCAGATGCGAAAGCAGGAGCGTGGCGTCGACCGGTCCGTCTTTCATCCACGCGTCCCCAAGACCTCGCAGACCCGTTCCCGCGTCCAGGATGATGCGGGTGTCGCCCGCGCGAACCTCAACGCAGCTTGTGTTCCCCCCAACCCCGGTCGTCGCTTCCCCGGGCGAAGCAATGCTTCCGCGTACACCCCAAAATCGAATCTCCAGCTGGCTCATCAGCACCTCCGTTGCGAGGTGGGTTGAGCACGAGCTGTTCCACCCCAAAACCCTCGTAATTTCAAGCCAGAGGCGAATAGACGCAGAAATTCATGCACCAAAATGGTGCGCCCCACCGTCAGTACTCCGGCCAGCGAGCCGGATCGGCGAGGAGTGCGTCAAGGTCGTCCACCGGACCCAGCCGAAGCACTTCCCACCGCGCGTCTCGGACCATCCGAAACGGGTCGTGAACTCCCGGTTCGTAGGGCGCCTCGGGGGGAAGCGGGTCAAGGATGTTGTGGGCGTGACCCACGGCCGTACGCGCCGGGTCGTCCGGACGGAGGCTCCTGGCCAAGAGCGCCTCGTAGCGGCTCACGAGGGACGGAGGCCATCGGTCTCTCGCCCCCGACGATCCGACGACGAGGTTTTCGTACGTCGCGCGCAGAACGATCGCATCCACGAGATGTTCAAAGCCAAACCCGTCCCATTCGCGAACCTGTCGATTCTCCGCGTTCGTTCGCATCCGGCCTGTGGCCGCCGGAAAGCGATCGGCGACATCCAGCAGCCAGCGGACCGCATCCACCTCCGGCATTCGGCGCACCAACCCCATTACGTTGACCGCGCCATCCCAAACCCTCGCCATGTTCCAAGGCAAGTCGAACCACGACCACGCTTCGAGGACCTCCACGAGCGGACACGTGAGCGCTTCGCCGAGCCGCTCCGGATCCGCGAGCCACGCCTCGTACCGGTCTTCCGGCGCGCGACGGAGGCTTGCCTTTCGCAGCCAGCCGCGCCGACCGAAGTCGAACTCAATCGCGGCGCGGCGACCTTTGAGCGCAACGATTTCTCCGCGCACATCGACCTGCGGATCGGCGATCACCCGGTTCGCCACAATCCGGTCGCCAACCGACCACGTGCCGCGTTTTGCCCGTTTGAAGAACCGCTTTTTCTCCGCGGCGAAGCGCGGCCACACGCGGCCGATCAGCACCTCGTCCCAGCGCTCGAAACCGAGCGTATCGACGCAGGCCTCGAAGAGTGCCTCGACGCCCCCCTCCACCCGAGTGAGAGTCCAGCGGTCAACGTGAAAGACCTCGTCGGTGCGCACGTCGAACGCGAACGCCCGCAGGTTGTCGAGCCACACGAGCGGACGGAGCTTTTGAAAGCGCGCAAAGGTCTCCGCCTCCAGGTCGCAGAAGTCGGGCTGCCAAAGGACGCCGCGGTAGGCGTTGTCGTCCCACGGCTCGCTCCGAGACCGGCCGCCAAACGCTTCGCGCAGTCCGACCAGGTGGAGCTCCGCCACCCTTCCGTCTCGTTCGACGCGCAACACGAGACCCCCGCAGTCGCGAAAGAACGCGCGGAGAGGGCTCGAGAGAGAGCGACCGATCGCGGCTTCCGCCTTCCGAAGTTCCGCATCCGACGCGCCGGGGGACACGTCGAGGTCGACCCTCGCGCTCGACTTCAACGGCTTGAGGCGAGTGCGAATCCGATCGGTCAGCGAAGCTGTTTCTCGTAGACGGTCTCGATCTCCTCCAATGGCGCTTCGCGCCTCAGTGCCGTCGTCAACCGGAGTCATGTCCTACGATACGCGACACGGGCGCATGTCTCCGTTCGGCCAGGACCGCCGCAGAACCGGAGTGACTTCAGGGACTTCAACAAGGCGCGGACCCTGCGTTCGGATCTCGTCCTGAGGTTGGGGCGCCTCAGAGAGCCGAGAACGTCCGGTTACCACCGCGTGAAGGAGCGCTCGATGCACCGGACGAAGAGGCTGGCATCGCAGTTGCTTTGCACGTGGCTATGAAACGAAGCGCTGTTCTTCCCACCATGCTCCTCCTTCTCCACGCGTGCGGAGACGACGATACGACGGAACCGGATGCGGCCAGAGATGCCGACGTCGCACCGGACGTCGCACCGGACGTCGCACCGGACGCCCCGGATACAGGCGCGGACGCGTCCACGGACGGAACGTCGGTCTTTCCGACGCTTCCTCCCGGATTTCACGCCAGCGGCATCATCGGCTTTTCACCGCTGACCGACGCCAATCGAGAGGGCGTGGACGCGGCGTGGAACGAACTCCTCGAGAGCGGACTTCGCGTGGGCCGCGCGCAAGTGTCGTGGGCGGACCTCGAACCTTCGCCCGGGGTCTACGACCTCACGCCCCTTCGGGAAGCGCTTGCACCCCTCGCCGAGGCAGGCCTTCGCATCCTTCTCACGCTGGAGACCATCGATTCCTCGAGCTTCGAGATTCCCGACGACCTTCTCGAGGACGAGCTCACCCTCGCCGAAGGACGTCGTTTTGATGATCCCATGATCACCGATCGCTTCGCCCGCGTTCTCGACGAGGTCATGCCGGTCCTCGTCGCAGAGGGGGGCTTCGCGATCGTCGTCGGAAACGAACCCGACAACACCATCAGTGATCAACCCGCCCTGGCCGCCGAAGTCGCCGGCTTTACGGCCGCCGCCCGCGACCACGCGAGCACCCTCGACCCGACACTTCCGGTCTCGATCACCCTGACCTCGGGCGCCATCGAGCCCGGTGCTGCGTTCGCCCCACCGATCGTCCAGGCGTCGGATTTCTTGGCGATCAACTACTACTGTCAAACCGTCGATGGCGGCATCAAGTCCGCCGCCACGGTGCGAGACGAACTCGACCGCATCGCCGCGCTCGCGGACGGTCGGGAAGTTGTGTTTCAGGAACTCGGGTGTTCCGTTGGGTACGAGGTCGATAGCCAGATCGCAGGGAGTGAAGCCGAGCAGCGAGAGTTCCTCGAGACGGTGATCACCCACGTGAAAGGCCGCCCCGAAACGTATCGCGCCGCGTATTGGTTCACCCTCCTCGACTTCTCTCCAGAGGTCGCCACCCTTCTTTCCCAGCCGCTGTGCGACGAAGGGTTTCCGGTGCTTTGTCGGCAGCTCGAGGAGGCGATCGCAACCTACGGCCTACTTCGCTGGGAAGACGGATCGCAACGCCCCGCCTTTCAAACGATGCTCGACGCGATCGGCGAGTAGGCTACGTCGAGACCTCACGCTCGACTCAGCCGAGAACGCCGGTCTTCTCGAGGTACGCGATGACGTCGCTAGCGCAGGCCTCGACGTCCGCAGCGCCGGTATCGACCCGCAGCTCCGGCGACTCCGGCGCTTCGTAGGGCGCGCTCACCCCCGTGAACGAGGGAATCTCACCAGCCCGCGCGCGCTTGTAGAGCCCCTTGGGGTCCCGGGCTTCGCAGGTCGCGAGATCGGCAGCGACGTGAACCTCGACGAAGCGGTCGCCAATGAGCGAGCGTGCCCGCGCGCGATCCTCACGGTAGGGCGAGATAAAGGCGGTGAGCACGATGGCCCCCGCGTCGACGAAAAGGCGCGCGACCTCGCCGACGCGGCGAATGTTCTCTTTGCGCTCCTCGGCACCGAAGCCGAGGTCGGCGTTGAGACCGTGGCGAACGTTGTCCCCGTCGAGAACGTACGCGAAGACGCCGCGCTCGATGAGCTTGCGCTCGACGCGATGGCTCAACGTGCTCTTGCCCGACCCGGAGAGGCCCGTCAGCCAAAGGGCCACGCCGCGATGACCGTGCGCCTTCGCGCGATCGTCTCCGGAAACTTCGCCCTGATGCCAGGTAAGGTTGGTTCCTTTCGGCGCCTCGCTCATGGGCCCCTCATAGCATGCGGACGAGCGCTTGCACCGTGAGCGGCGAGCAGCCCTCGGCCTTGTTGTTCACGAGCACAAACGCCGGCTGCGCCACGCGAACGGCCTCGTGAATGAGCTCGACAACCTGGGCCCGCATCTCCGGCTGCGGCGCCCTCAGGCGATCAAAGGGGGCAAAGGCCTCTTTGAGCTGCGTGTATTTGGTGTTGATGGGCATCATCAACCGCAGGACGAGAGGCGCCCAGAGCGGCCCGGTTTTGGCGCGCTGCGCCACGAGGTCGGGCATGCCGCGCCAGAGGTTGTAGACGTGGGCCGCGCCGTGGGAGCGAAGCACCGAAACGTAGTCGCCGGAAAGGAGCCTCGGGTCGCGGAGCTCGAACGCGAAGAGCGCTGGCGGCATCGCACGAAGAAAGCGATCGACGCGAGCCGCGAACCCAGCCGCGTTCACGCTCCCTTTGGCGGGGGGGACCTCCACGATGAGCGGACCGAGGTGGTCGACGAACGCCGCTTCGATCGGCGACCAAACCTGCGTCAGGAAGAGCTCGGGATCGAGAAACGCGCGGTTGACCGTTCCTGCTCGCGGGCCGTGGGTGAAGACGCGCGTCGTCAGCTCGCTCCAAACCTTCATCGCGCAGAGAAAACCGTCCGGGAGCTGCGACGCGTAAAGGGCAAAGTCCTCGACGGGAATCGGGTTGTAGAAACTGCGATCGATGCCGACCGTTCCGAAGAGAGGATGCGACGCGTACTCGCGAAGACTCTCGCGCACGAACGCGGGCCTATTCGCGTAGCGCTTGTGGTAGACGAGACCCGCCCACCCGGGAAAGGTCCAGCTGGAGGTCCCAAAACGAACGCCCGCTGGGATCGTCTCCGCAAGACGGCGCACTCCCGCAAAGGGGTCTGAAGGCGCCCGCGTCTCGAAGAGACCGAGCTGACCGCTCCCCCACGGAACCTTGCCGTCGCTTCCCATCAGAGCGTGATCCAGGACGATCGCAAGGGAGATGGCGCTGGATTGGCGTTCGAGGGCAAGGCGCGACGAGGAGAAAATCCGAGGATTTGCGACGAGGAGCAACGCCGCCATCGGGCGCCAAGACAAGCCAGGTTCTTGCGAGAGTCTTGGATCACGCTCTAGTCGCTTCGAAGATGCCGGTCGACCGCGTCGTTGTGCTGGTCGAGCGCTTCGGAAAACTCGTGACGTCCGCCCCCGCGCGCGACGAAGTAGAGGTAGTTGTGCTGCGCGGGACGCAGGACCGCCCGAAGGGACTCGAGGCCCGGGTTCGTGATTGGCCCGGGCGGCAACCCTCCGTGGCGATAGGTGTTGTAGGGGTTGGCGGGGTCGTTCAGCATCGCGCGGCTCAAACGCCCCGCGAAGACCGCACAGCTCGGCGCTTCGCTGCGCCGCTCGAGGCAACCGTAGCTCACGGTGGGATCCGCCTGAAGACGATGAAGCGGCCGAAATGTCTCCGAGCGAAGACGGTTGAGGAAGACCCCGGCGATCACCGCGCGCTCCTCGCTGACCGCGGCCTCCTCTTCGACGACCGAGGCGAGCGTGAGGACCTGATGCGGCCCGTAGTTGAGATCGCGCTGAAGCGCCCGCAGCTCGTTTCGCTGCGCGTTCCAAAGCTCGTCCGTGCGTCGCCGAAAGTTGGCGACCATGCGAGACACCACCGTTTCGGGATCGCTCCCGGGATGAAAATCGTAGGTGTCCGGAAAGAGGTACCCCTCGGCGGTGAGCGCGCCTTGCACGCCTTCGGGAGGTTCCGCGGATGCATCGAGAAACGCCTCGCGACTGCAGATGCCCTGCGCCTCGAGTCGCTCGGCGATCTCAAAGCGATGAAGGCCTTCCGGAATGGTCACCCGGACAGGCATGCCGTGCTGTCCACGAGTGATGCGGCGCGCGACCTCCCGCGGCGAGAGCCCCGTTGCGAGGAGCACCGACCCGTCCCGGAGTCGGTCCGCCACGCCCCGGACGCGTAGATACACCGCAAACGCAGTGGGCGTTTCGATCACCCCCGCGGCGGCGAGCGCGCTGGCCACCTCTCTCGGCCCGCGGGAAGGAAGTTCGACCACCACATGCTCTCGCGGGCCCGGAAGCGGCGTTCGCGCGTACACAAGGAGCAACCAGCCAAGCGCCGAAAGCGCGGCCAGGAGCACCAGCGCGACCAATCCGACGAGGCGACGTCTCAGTCGTCGCGCCATGCGGCCTCGCGGCGGTCGAGGTAGTTCTGGAGGATGATCACCGCGGCCGCTTGATCGACGACCGCCCGGCGATCGCGCGCGCCACTCTCCCGAAGCGATCGCTCGGCCATCACGGTGGTCAGCCGCTCGTCGAGAAAGCTCACCGGCACCTTCAGCGCGTGCTCCAGGGCCTCGGCAAAGCGACGAACCCGCCGGGCCGCTTGCCCCTCGCTCCCGTCGAGACGAAGAGGCAAGCCGACCACCGCGTTCGTGATGACGACCTCGCCGAGGGCCTGCCGAACCTTCGCCGCGGCTTCGCGATCATCAGGGCCGCGAACGACGGTCGCAAGCGGAAGCGCAATCCGGCCCCCGCCCTCGTCGGAAATCGCGAGACCGATTCGTCGCGAACCAGGATCGACACCGAGGACTCGCACGAGGAGCGGCATAGCACGCCCGGTCGCCTCACCTCATCCGAATCCGGTGCCCTCAACCGCAGTACTGTCCTCCACCGCAGTACTGTCCTCCACCGCAGTACTGTCCTCCACCGCAGTACTGTCCTCCACCGCAGTGCCGTCGTGCACCGCAGCCGCAGTACCGTCCTCATCCGGCGGTCGAACGCCTGACCCCGGGGCGCGATATTCCGAGCTAGCGCTGGGGTGCGAACACAAAGGGCATTCCGACCACGGCCGGGAAACGCTCGGGCCC
>JBCDAA010000056.1:0-30172 GCA_039186435.1 Myxococcota bacterium
CGTGCGCCCTGGCGTTTCTTCTTGGACGCCTCCAGCGCGATCTCCTGCTCGCGCTCGATGGCGTTGTCGAGGTGGTCCAGGCGCTCGCTCGGGATGCGGTGCGGGTCAACGCGGGGGGCGTGCTTTCGCCGGAGGAGCTCGCCGAAGTCGTGGACACGGCGGTGAACGACGTCGTTCGCCCTCTGGGCGCTCAAAAACGAGCACGGCGACGGCTTCTTTGCCGGCGTCCTCGAGTTTGCCTACGCCCTCGTCTTCGGCGTGTTGGCCCGCGCGCTCAACGAGGCGGTTCGAAAGGCGACACCGGGGCAGCTTCGCGCAGCGTTTGGAAGCGCCGCGGCGATGAGTCCCGACCCCGCGGCCGTGACCGGTTTCCGCGACGCCGCACGAGAATTCATGATTCGATGGGGATGGGTTCGCTTTGCGATCGCCATCCCCATCGCAGTGATCCTCTTCGGCGTCGCCTTCGGATCCGTACTTGCTGCGTCGCTATTCTGAGTCCTCGGACTCGCTCTCCGACTCCGACTCCGATTCTGACTCGCCCTCGGACTCCGACTCGCCCTCGCCTTCGGACTCGCCCTCGGACTCACCTTCGGGTTCCTCGATGCCGGTGCCTTCGACGACCTCGGTGATCGCATCGCGTTCGCCGATCCAAAAGCTTCGCGTATCGCCTCCCCCCGCCGAAAACTGGGCGTAGGCGGTCCACCAGTTGCGGGTGCTTTCGAGCACG
Organism: Myxococcota bacterium; assembly: GCA_039186435.1. GTDB lineage: Bacteria > Myxococcota_A > Polyangia > Polyangiales > Houyiibacteriaceae > JALVDI01. The sequence continues at coordinate 728 of JBCDAA010000056.1, forward strand.
CGCTGACGTGCCTGTAGCATTTCGCGCCGTATCTCCTCTACGTCCTCGCGCGCTGCATCGACCGCGGCCCGAAGGGGAACGAGGTCGTAGCTCGCAAGGTCGTGGTGCACGGCGCGCTCTGCGTACGCGAGGTCCAGCTTAGCGACCGCAAAGACAACCCCGCGCTCGGCCATTTCGAGATCGAGTTCCGCGAACTCCAGCCGCGCGTCCGCCAGCGAATCGAGGCTGTCGTCCGCGTTGCCGGCTAGCTCGATCTCGTCGTTGACGCGATCGGCCCACTGCTGCACGAGGTTGAGCGTCGACGCCTTTGCGTCCCGCCGTGCGCGCGCGGCCACAACTCCATCCTGGGCGGCCGCAAGCCATTGCCGGGTCTGCGTCGGAAGACTGAGGTCCCGCGGGTCGATGGGCTCGACCGTGTTTCCGCCGCACGCGAGCAGCGAGAGTACACACGCGCTCATGAGAAGCGTCTTCATTGTCCGCCTCCTCCGTTGAGGGCGCGACCTCCGGGCCGGCCTTCCCCAAAGGTCTCGAGCACCGAGCTTGCGGCCTCGTTCAAGCGCATCTCCCGAAGCAGCTGCGCAAGGTTCTGACGGCCGACCTCCAGGTTGCCTGCCGCCGCAAAGGAAAACGCGCGGAGCGCACCGGCCTCGTCGTCGACCGCGTGGTGCGCCAGCCCGAGAAGGTTGGCCTCCATCGGACCTCCGCCGTGTTCCGCCGCTGCGGCGAGCACGATGCGCGCAAGGTGCGGCGCGCGGTTGTCGAGAAGAAGCGTTCCCAGCTCCCGAAGGGCGTCGGTGTCTTCGGGGTTTCGCGCGATGCGGGCGCGAAGCTCGTCGGGCACATCCGGCGCCGATCCGCTCGACGCGCGCGCGCGGTCGAAGGTCGGTAGGACTCCCTCCACCGGGGAACCTGCGAGGCAGGCGCGCGCCGTCGGGCCGAAGACCCGCGTTTGCCAGACCTGGCGCTGGCACGCCTGCACCGCTTCTTCGGCGGTCCGTTCCAGGGCGGCCACACGTTGATCGAGCGCCGCCTGCACCTGCGCGCGGGCGTCGCCGAGATCTGCCGGCGGCGAAAAGCGCCGAATGCGTGCGGCAGCCTCGCGCGTCATCGTCGAGAGCCGCAGCAGCGCCATCGGCGAGTAGTCCGGATCGAGCTGACGCACGGCATCGAGGTAGGACTGCTGTACGACGTCGACGACGGTGACGAACTCCTCGAGAAGGAGCACGTCGGTGATTTCCGGATAGGACTCCGCGGCGCCGCGAAGGACTTCGGCGGTGCCGTAGTGCGCACGAGCGAGGACGTCACGCGACGCGGCCGCGCCTGCCGAAAGCACCGCCGCAAAGTCACCCTCGGCCTCCTCCGCGCGTCCGGCCGCCAGCTTGGCGAGCGCGATGCGAACCACCACGTTGGCGTTTCCGGTCGCGGCGTAGGGCTCCAGGCCACTGAGCATCTGTCGCGCGTCGCCGCGGCGTTCCAGAAGCGCTGCGAGCTTCGCGAGGGATTCCGCCTGTGCTGCCACGTTGTTTTCGCTCCGAATCGCCTGCAGGTAGGTCGCCTGCGCCGCGTCCCAGTCGCCGAGCTGCTCCTGGAGCTGCCCGACGACGCCGAGAAGCTGCGCCTTCTGCGGATGCCCAGAGTCAGCCGCGCGGCGAAGAAGATCGATCGCGCGATCGACCTCGAAGCGCGCCACCGCGCTCTGGCCGAGGGTCGCGAGCATGCCGGGAAGCTGCTCGCTGTTCGGATAGGCCTGCGCGATCTGATCGCCGAGCTGGTAGAGGCGCTCGGTATCACCCATCGCGCGCGCGGCGAGGAACGCATTCACCAGGGCGCGCTCGCCGAGCTCGGTGCCCTGGTTGCGCTCGGCAAAGCTCACGAGGACCGTCAGGTCGCCGCCGTCTTCACCCGCGGCTTCGAGGCTGACCTCGTCGAGCATCCGCTGCTCCGCCGCCGCGAGAACCGGCTGCATTTCCGCGCGAAGCGCGTCGTCCGCCGGGCCGTCTTCCGCACTGAAACGTCGCGCCGCGTCCGCGAGCGCCTCGTAGTCGTTCAGCGTGTTGTAGCTGTCGAGAACGAGACGAATCGCCGCGTTCGACTCCGTACTCTGCGGGAACTCGTACGCGACGGCCGTGAGCATGTCGATCGCCTCGAGATACTCGCCGCTGTCGAAGTAGCTCAGCGCGATGCCGAACTTCACCTGGCGCTCCTGCTCGCCCTCGATGGGGAAACGAAGAAGCTCCGTCGCCGCCCGCCGAAGTCCGCTTCGCGCAAGGGAACGACCGGCGATGTCCGCCTGGTCAGATTCGCGAAGCACCGTCTGAAAGCGCACGACCGCGTCGTAGAGTGCGTCCCGTCGTGCGGTGGAGTTCTCGCCAAGGCGATCCGCCGCGCGCAGGCTGAGCTCCGCCGCTTGCACGTAACGACCTGCCAGGGTCGCCACCTCCGCGCCGTTGAGCATCATGTCGGTGTGGTTGTCCGACTCCTCGAAGGACTCGAGGTAGATCGCGTAGCCGTCGGCCAAGCTATTCGCGTACGCGTTCCGGCGCCGCTCGGCGACGCGAGGAAGTCGGCTCTGTCCGCGCGTAAGAAGGTCGCGGACGTAGACCTCGAACTCCTCCTCGATGGACTCCTTCTGTTCCGCCGCAACTTCCAGCCGCGCCGTGTACGCGAAGACGACCCGCGTCATCAGCCCCACGTCAAAGCCGATATTTCGGTAGGTGTCGCCGCCGCGAAGGGCCGTGTGCAGCTGACGTGCGTCGTCGAGGCGGTCCGTGTTCACCGGTCCAAGACGAAGAAGCTCGCGAAGAACGCGCGTCAGCCCACTCGCTTCGTCCATGACGCCAAGACGTCGCGCCATCCGTTCAAGCCCCGCCACGTAGGTCGGTCGGTCGTGGGAGAGCTCCCGTAGGAACTCCACCGCGCGCTGCGTGTTGCGCTCCTGCGTGTAGCAATAGGCCACGTCGGTGACCGACGCGCGGCGCACATCGATCGCGTAGTCGCCGCCCAGGGCTTCGAGCTCCTCCGCCGTGACGTCGGTAACCGGTGCGACGGTGGTCTCTTCGACCTCGCCGCCTTCCTCTTCGCCTTCCTCGGGCGTCGGCGCTTCACCGGCTTCTTCCGCTTCGGCGGCCGCTTCTTCCGCGGCAGCGCGCGCGGCTTCCTGCTCCGCGACGCGTCGACCGACCGCAACGGCCCGCTCGAAGTTGTTGAGCGCGCGTCCGCAGTCGCCCTGGTTGATGGCGACCCAGGCGAGCTTGTAGCGCGCCAACGCCACGAGACGACCTCGCCCGCCGACGACCACGCGGTCGTAGTAGCTCTTCGCTTCGTCGAGTTCGCTCTTGTCGAAGTGGTAGTCGCCAAGGAGAAGGAGCGCCTGCTGGAGGAACTGGCTCGGTCCGAGCTGCACGAGGCGGCCCAGGGTGGCTCGCATGTCCTCGAAGTTACCGAGCTCGCGCTGCTCCTGCGCGATGTTGAAGAGAATGCGCGGCTTCAGCGGGCTGTTTGGATGGTCTCGAAGGACGCGCTCGTAGATGCCGATCGCCTGCTCCTTGAGAAGACGGACCTGCGGCACGTGAAGACCTTCGGCGCCCTGCTGTCGCTCCGCGGCCACGCGGTAGTGGTAGCTCGCCTCTTCGCTGAGCAGCTCGGCCAAACGCACGTAGAGCTCAGGCAGGTAGGGCGCGCCGCCGGAACGCGCGATCGTGGTGCGCGTTTCGTCGATGGCGTTTCGCGCCTTGGTGATGCGGAGGCGGAGGATCTGCACGTAGGCGGTGTCCTCCGTTCGCTGCGGTGCCGCCCCACAGGCGCCGCTTGCTAGGAGCGCCAAGCAGACGAGAAGGATGAGAGGGTTTCGTTTCATCATTCGAGACACCGGTCCTCGATGATCACTTCGAGGTCGTCGAGTTCGTCGGTCCAAAACTCACCACTGAAGGAGTAGGCAACCTCGCCGTCGGGAATGTCGCCGATGCGATCCCGGGGCGGAGGTCCGCTGGGGCGTGAACGCCCGCGAAGAAGCTGAACGCTCAGCTCGTGAAGAATGAGGCGCACGCCGTCGTCCGCCGCCACAAGCTCACTGGCGATGGTGCGTGCTTCCCGATCGACCGCGTTCCGAAGACGTCGCTCGAGCCGTCGTCCCGCCCAGGCGTACGCCGTCGCGAGGGAGCTGCCCGCGTCGCCAGCGCGTTCGGCGATCTCGGTGGCACGCTCGATCTCCTCACGGGTAAGGCGGGTCAGGCGTGCGTTTTCAATCACCGTCACGCGCTGGAGCGCCGCGCGGCGGAGCCACTCCGAGTCGACCGGCGGCTTTCCGTTTTGCAGATCGAGAAGCGCGTCGCGATGACGTCCGCGAAGGCGCCGCGCCGCGATGCGCGCCGGCTCGAGCTGGCAAAGACGACGCAAGTTGTAGGCCTCGAGCAGGTAGCGCTCGGGGGCGATCAAGCCCTGGTAGACCGGCGCGTCGAGGGCGACCAGCAGACCGAGGGAGCGGCGGTAGTTGCCGCGGTAGTAGTGCGCCCAGGCCATCTCGAGAAGAAGGCTCGGCCGCTCGGGGGCGATGTCCTGAAGCACCTCGTAGGAGCGAATCGCGTCGAGGTAGCGCTCCTGGTCGAGGGCGATGCGGGCCAGACCGAGGCGCGCCTCGACGCGAACCTCGTCGGCCAGGGTGAGTTCGTTTTCTTCGTCGCCGAGGAGTCCTTCGAGGAGCTCGCGCCCCTTTTCGAGCTCGCCGCCGTTGATCTCGTGGGCTGCTCGCGCGAGCGTCGCCCGCGTTCCGTAGTCGCTCTCTTCGCTGATCGCGTCGAAGGACTGGTTGGCCCAGAGCAGCTCACCGCGCCGCAGACTGTCGACGCCGCGCTGGTAGTACACGAAGTCCGCGAGCTCCGGTCGGAGCCCCGAAAGATCTTCCGACGCGACGAAGGAGCGCAGCACGAGGTCGCCGTCGACCAACCCGCCGCGCGCGAGGCGCTCCAAACCGGCCACCGCCTCGTCGATGAGCTCCACGTTTCGCCGCGACTGGGCAACGTCCGTGTAGTAGAGCGCCGCGCCGTAGCGAAGACCAAGCTCCTCGAGACCAGACGCGAGGATCATCTGCGCGCGGTCGTAGCGTTCGTCGTCTTCGGTTGCGGTGGAGAGGTACACCAGCGTCCGAACCACGGCGTCTTCCCATTCGCCTTCCACGTTCGCTTCGACAGCTCCCGCGAACGCTTCGTCACGCGAACCGTTGAAGGAGCTGCCGCCGCACGCGATGAGCGCGATGGTGAGGATGGAAACTCGCCGCATCAGAACTGTGCGCCAAGACCGAGCGCGGTCCATAGCTCATGCTCCAGATCGAGATTGTCGATCGCGTCCGCGAAGAACATGTTGTGGCGAACGTCGACGCGCAGCGAAAGCCATCGCGCGAGGTAGAAACGAAAGCTCACGCCGTAGTCGATCGTCGCCCGCCGCGAACGGGTGAACCAACCGACGCCACCTCCGAGCACGAGGCCGATCTCGCCATGCACGATCAGCGAGTCCCGCAGCGCACCCTTCCAGTAGATGGGCTTGAAGACAATGTTGGTGGTGACCAGATGCTCGAGCACTTCAAAGGGCGTCGGCTCGAGCTCGAAGGGGTCGAGGGCGGCTTCCAAATCCGTGTCGAACTGAAAGCTGTACTGGTAGTTGACGACCTCCCAGCCCCACGAGTCGGTGAAGTGCGCCGTGTACGAACCTCCGAGCGTCACCCCCTTGGTGAAGGCATCGAGGGGCAGGATTCCGAGCCACAGGGTGAGCTCATGAGTTCCTTGGTAGTGCCGATTTTGCACAGCGCGTGACCCGTAGGCGGCTTCATCGTCCCCCTCCTGGGCTAGGGCTGTGGTTGCAAAACTGGCGGAAAGAAGGGTGATCGCACCCCAACAAACAATTCCACGCATCTCGAGGCTGACTCCTCTCGTCCTTCCAACACCTGGACTCGGGGCCGAGACTACGCGCCCCCGATGAGGGAGAAAACCCCGAAATTTATAGGAAACGACGAAGCATTTTTTTTGAGCCGTTTGTGGGTCGGCGTGCCATTACAGAGACGTGCCCCGTCCCACCCTAAGGGTCATCCCCGGTGGCGAGGGACTCGACGAATCCGATGAACACGATGTTTCACCTCCTGCCAGCGAGCCCCCCGATCTCGGGGCGCTTTTCGATGCCTATGCATCGTATGTGGGAGCGATCGCCCTCCGGCTGGTCGGACGGCCCGACGAGGTGGACGACATCGTGCAAGAAGTCTTTCTGGCGGCCCACAAAGGCCTCAAGCGCGTCGACAGCCAGCCGGCCGTCCGAAAGTGGCTCGCCAAAGTCACGGTGCGCACAACCCGGCGGCGTCTTCGAACGCTCCGCGCAAAGGGCTTTCTCGGTCTCGGCAACGATCCCGAGTACGAATCCCTCGCCGATCACGGCGCCTCGCCCGAGCAGCGAGCCCTCGTCGCGCACGTCTACGAAATCCTCGACAAGATGCCCTCGCACAACCGCGTTGCGTGGGTGCTCCGCTACGTCGAAGGACACCGCCTCGAAGAGGTCGCCGAACTCTCGGGTTGCTCTCTGGCAACCGCAAAACGTCGCATCGCTGCCGCGAGGGACACGCTGAAGGACGCCCTCGAATCATGACCCAGAAACTTCCTCAGCTAGATCCTTCCGCCATCGAGGCCGCCTTCGGTCACGTGCGCGATGTGGAGTGGTCGGAGGATCGCCTTCGGCGTGGTCGTCGGGGCATGGTGCGAAAGCGCCGCGTCAAGCAGGTACGCCGCGTGGCGGGCGGTGCGTTCGTGGTCGCCGCGGCGGTTCTTCTCGCCATGAAGATTGCGCCGGCGTTGACGACGTCGCAGGCGACCATCGCCGAAGCGCCGGTGGAAGCGCCCACCGATGATCTCACCTTTGCCGACGGAAGTCGGGTCACGCCCCTCGTTCCAGGTACCCGCGTTCACGTGCAGGATGTCTCCGAAGGGCGCGTGGAGGTTGGGCTGGATTCCGGCGGCGCGCGCTTTGAGGTGACGCCCGGACAGGATCGACGCTTCGTGGTTCAGGCCGGCGATGTCTCGGTGGTGGTGCTCGGCACCGTCTTCGAGGTACACCGCAGCGAGGATCAAGGCACGCGCGTTCAGGTCGACCGCGGCGTTGTGAGGGTCGAGTGGGCGAGCGGACATCAGATTCTTCGGCGCGGTCAGGGCGGAGCGTTCCCGCCGGTCGAAGAAGTGGCGTCGGTGGAGACCACGCGAACGCGCACGCGAAGCAGGGCCCGACCGCGCTGGCGACGCCTGGCCGAGGACGGCGACTACGAGGCGGCGTTTGCCGAACTCGACAATGTTCGCTCGGCGGAAGAGCTCTGGCTCGCTGCCGACGTGGCGCGCCGCGCCGGTCATCCTGCCGATGCGGTGCCCTATCTCGAGCAGCTTCTTCGCCGTTTCCCGCGCGGACGTCGCGCCCAGAACGCCGCGTTCACCCTCGGACGTGTGCTGAGTGGATTGGGTCGTCCGGCCGAGGCGGCCGATGCGTACGACAAAGCGATCAGCGGCGGTGGCCGGCTGGCGGAGTCCGCACTCTTTCGGCGTGCGCAGGCGCTCCAGTCCGCAGGTCGCACGAGCGAAGCGCGGCAGAGCGCAGAACGTTATCAGCAGCGTTACCCCGACGGCCGCTACCTCGGTCGCCTCGAGGGTCTGCTTTCCCACTGACCCGTCTGCTTGTCGCGCTTGCGCTAGCGATCTCGGCGAGTGCAGCCGCGCAGCCGGTGGTGCGTGGCGAGTCGTGTACGAACGACGAGGTTTCCGAGCTCCAGGCGTTGGTCGACCTCGAAACCGATCAGCCCATCGACATCGAGCTGCGCTGCGGCGAACTCTTCGTGCGCGTTGCACTGACCCATCGGGCAACGGAACGCACGCAAGATCTCGAGCTCGACGCGAGCGAAGGAGTTCTCCGAAATCTCTCGTTGCAGATCGGTGAAGCGGCCGAGCTTCTCGCGGTTCCGGTGGTGGTGCGCGAAGACCCGCCTCCACCGCCTCCTCCCCCACCGCCTTTTAGGCCGTCTCGGGTGAGCCTCGTGATGACCGCTTCGGCCGGTGCCGATCAGGGAGGATCGTTTCGTGGCGGCGCCGAGTTGGGGCTTCGCTACGGTGAAAACGCTGCGCTCCTCCTGGGTTTCCGCATGATCGCGGGACCGGAGCCGGGAACGGCCGTTTCGTCGGTGTGGATCGCTGCGGCAGGCGCGGGTATCGACCTCGAGGTTGGCGACGCCACGCTGCGCGGCAACGCATCGATCACGGGATGGGTGGGACCTGCATGGGCACGTCCCGACCAGGCGCGCGCTTCCGATCGTCTGGTCTGGTTTGGCGTGTCTCTCCGGGCGGGTCCCGTGCTTCGTCTGAGCGAGCGATGGACCCTTGGCTTGCTCGGGGAGCTGCTCTTTCAACGTCGTCTCGGTCGGACGGTGACGGACGACATGGGACGCGTGGTCGAAGAAGCGGAGGGGCGCCTCGCGACCGTGCTCGTCGCCTTCCGTCTTCGAGTGCGACTCGGTGAAGTGAGCCCGCCGGCCACTGAGGCGACTGCTGAGTGATTCTCGATTCCACTGCGTCCTACTTTGGAGTTAGGCGCGAGACTGGTAGCGTGAAAGTGCATGCGACTGTGTGCGTCGTTGCTGCTTGTGGGTTGCTCCGCGTCCTTTGATCTTGGCGTCAGCGGAAGCGCCATGGTGGATGCCGGACCGGCAGACGGCGGGGGTGATCCCTTCGAATGCGGTGCACGTCCCCTACCGCCGCGTCTTTCGACGGTCTCGGTTGTTGGTGACGGGACGCGGGCAAGCTGCGTCGAAGAAGAGTTGCAGCGCGCCATCGCGGAAGGTGGCAACGTGCAGTTCGAATGCGGGTCGGGGCGCGTCGAGATCACGTTGACGTCACCCATTGAAATCTCGCGTGCCGTGGTCGTCGACGGGGAAGGTCGCGTGAGCCTCTCGGGAGGTGGCGGTACGCGGCTCCTCCGCATCGAGGACGACGCCAGCGAAGTCGTCCTTCAAAACCTCTCGCTCAACCTCGGAAACGCCGACACCGGCGGCGCCTTTCGGGTACCCAGCGGCGTTCGCGTGTGGCTCGATCAGGTGGTCCTCACCTCTAACGAAGCGACCGGTTCGACTGCACCAGGTGTCGCGCCGAACGCCGGTGGCGGCGCGATCTCCGTGGCGGAGGGAGGCGAGCTGGTCGCGGTCGGAACCAACTTCCTCAACAACGAAGCAACCTTCGGCGGTGCGATCTGGAGCGAGGGGCGTATCGGTCTGCACGCGGTGCGCATTCGTCAGAACCTCGCGCTCAACGGCGGCCTCCGTCAGGGCGGCGCCCTCGCCATCACGGCGGGCGAAGCGATCCTTTGCGACGCGGAGCTTCGGGACAATCGCGCGGGTGAAGGCGGCGGCGTTTTTGTCGATGGCGCGAGCCTTCGCGTGGACACGTCCATCTTTCGCAACAACCCTGCTGCGGGCGCGGATCCTCGTTTTGAAAGTGTCGGTGGCGCGATTGCGGCGACCGCGGCGGACGTCACCGTCGACCGCTCAACCTTCGACGGCAACGTCGCCATTCAAGGCGGCGGCGCGGTGGCGGTACGCGGAGGAAACTCGCGCTGGGAAAACCTCACGCTCGTCGAAAACTCGGCGTCTGGAGGTCCCGGGGGCGCATTTTCCTTCGACGGGGGCAGCCATCAGGTGCGTCACGCCACCTTCGTCAACAACCAGTCGCCGGAGGCGGGTTCGGCGATCTCCGGCGAGGGCGTTGAGCTCGTGAACTCCCTGATCAGTGGGACAGGCGATCCCTGCGACCGCATGTTCGCGGGCGTCGCGGTGGCGCAAACGAGCGGAAGCGAGTGCGTGCCGGGGGCCCTTGTTTCCAGCGAACTCAGCGGCCAGATGGAGCGCACCGAGTGTGGCGACCTCGACGTTTTTGTGCCGAGCAGCGGGAGTGCGGCGCTCGGCGGTGGCGATCCCGCGAGCTGCGCCGAAATCGATCAGTGCGGCGAGCCGCGAGGCGCGTCCTGCGATCTCGGCGCGGTGGAACGCTGATCCTGAGACCGGTCTACGGCGCGCGCTGGAACATGAACGGGTAGGTGATCTGAACCGCGCCGCCCTGCGGACGAGGGAATCGCATGCGGCGAATCACGCCGGCGATGCAGGTTCCAACCGCCGCGTTGCCGAGGGTGGAGGATGCCTGGCGTACGCCACCCACGCGGCCGTTCGGTCGAATGGTCCAGCTGAAGGAAATGCGCCCCGAAATGCCCGGGTTCGAAATCAACTGACGCTCGTAGCAGCGCTGAATGCGGCCGATGTTCTGGTTGATGACGCGCGTGACCTCGCCGCGCGAAAGCGAACCGCCGCTCTGGCGACCGAGCGCAGACACCGCACGAACACGTCCGCGAACGCGCCCTGCCATCCGTGACTCCAGCATCGTCGCGGTTCCGGCCGCATCGGTTCCGCCGAGGGAACCGACATTCGCGGAACCTGGCTCGCGCGCCGTGTTGACGCCGGACACACCTTCGAGGGCGCTCTGCACACCGGTGACCGTGAGGCCGCCCGCGATGGGGCCGCCTGCGACGGCCTGAATATTCGTGGTGACGTCCGTGAGACTCTGACCGCTTCCTGCGTTCGGCGTGGTGAGACGCTCAACCAGGTTTTGCGTCGCGTCGTTGGAGCGCGGCTGACGGTTTTGCAGCTGCCGCACGCGATCCCGGAGCGTTCGCGGTAGCTCGGTCCGCGTCTCGCGAGGCGGCGCTTTCGTTCGTCGCACGCGCGGACGGGGCCTTGGTCGCGGCGGCGGGGGCGGGGTTTCCGGACGCTGCAGACGCGCCTCCGCAAAGATCTCCTCCTGCGGTCGATCATCGACCTCGAGGTTCACGAAACCGGAGTCGGCGAGGTAGTCGATGGCGAATGCGAGCCCCGCGTGCGCCATGATCGCAACCACCAGGCCGACGGAGAGCGCGATCACGGGAATCGACGCGCCCTTTTCCTTCACCTCGCGGGTTCGACCCGTTCGCACGCGCCAATGCAGATTGCCGCGATCGACATCGAGGCGATCACCGATCGCGAGCACCACGTCCGCGTTTCCGTCGAGCGCCTGCTGGGCGCCGCTCTGGTGCAGATGTTCCCCGCGATCGGCATCGATGAGCTTGACGACCGCGCCGGTCTCGCTGACCTGGAGCGTTCCGGGAAAGGAGATGTCGTTGAGGGAACCGGTTTGCAGTGTCTGAACGCCCAGCACCGTCGACCCCGCCATGCGAACGATCTCGACCGTAACCACGCCGCTCGGCTGATTCTCGCCAACCGTGATCACGTCGCGCGGGTCGATGTTCACCATCGGAACGTCGGCGTCTTCGTCTTCGTCTTCGAAGGGCGCGAGGCTTCCCGGCGTAAAGGAAAGCGCGGGCGCGTCTGGGACAGGTTCTGCGCCTGCGGCGAACTCCGGCTCCGGCGCGGCTGTTGCGGCGGGAGGTTCGGGCTCGAAACCCGCCAGGGGGGCTGCCGGTTCGGGAGCCGCCATCGGTTCGGGAGCCGCCATCGGTGCAGGGGCCGGCGCGGGCGCCGGCGCTGCGATCGGAGCGGGCGCGGGAGCCGGCCGAGGAACCACCGGATTCGGCGCGGTCTTGGGCGCGTTCGCAGAGCTCGGCGCAAAACTTGGCGGCGGGACCAGCGAGTCGGCTTTGAGATCCGGCGCGGTGGGTGCGGGCGCGCTTCCGAGAAGCTGGTCGATGTCGGACCCCATGCTCGGCGGCGGCGGTTCCGACGGCAGGTCCATGATGGCCGTGGGCGCGTCGTCGTCAAAGGTGGCGGAGTCTTTGGCAAGTCCCGCAAAGTCCTCCTCGAGATCCGCAAGGAGGGCGACGCGACTCGCATCGCGCGAGCGCTGACGAAGGCGCGTGATCTCGGCAGCGACCTGGGGCAGGGCCGAATGGTTTTGAAGAAGGCGAATCGCTTCCTGCGGATTGCCTCGTTCCGCCATCGCTCGCGCCAGTTTGATGGCGACGTCTTGCGGAAACTGATCCGGCGGCATCGCTTGGAGATGCGCTTCCCAGTGCGGGATCATCGCCGCAGGCTCCAGCCGCGCTTCGAGGTCGGCGATCACCGCCGTGGAATGTGGGGCGATCTGAAGGGCGCGCGAGAGGTGGAGCTCGGCCTTGTCCGCCTGGGACCGAGAGCGCTGACGCAGAACGTGAACCGCCCGGTCGCGATCACGGGCCGCCATGTCGGGCTGCGCATTTGCGCGCTGAAGGAGCACGTCCACGACCAAGTCTGCCGCGGGCTCGTAGCGCGAAGCGAGCGGCTCGAGGATGTCGAGCGCCTCCTTGAACTTTCCGAACTCGGCGAGCGCCTTGGCGTAGTCGAAGTACGCGGCGGAGCGAACGGCGGGCGGGCTCTTCTTCGCGCGGAGCGCTTTGACCCGGCGGCCGAGGAAGTTGATGTTGGCTTTCGCGTCGCCCTGAAAACACGCCGCGACCGCAGGACCAAAGTTCCCGTGCTCGGGGTCGGCGTCGAGCGCTTTGGCCAAAAGCGTTCGCGCGCGAACGAGTTCGTGCGGCGCGGCGAGTTCGGCGGCTTCAAGAAGCGCAGCGGTGGCACCGCCTGCCTGCTGGGTCTTGCCGGCCCACCACTCAAGAAGTTTGACGAGCGACATCGGCTTCCCGATGCCGAGGAGGTGGGACCGAACTTCGTCAAGGGCGCCCGGCGCGTCCGGGGATTGGTGAAGTCGGGTGACGAGTTCGCGCGTGCGCGGATCCATCACTCCCTCCTACGAGCGCGACGTCGACGTCGACGCGGCCTCTCGGATTCTTCAACTTCCGGATCCACTGTGCCGAGAACATCCCGTACGGTTTGGCGGCTAAATCCGCGGCGCTCTCCGGTGAGCGGTGGAAGCGGTCGCTTGCCGCGGTTGAAGAGAACGACTGCGCCGGCGCCGGCTGTTTGACCGCGGACGAGGCGCGCGTCGAACTCCATGCGGTTCGAGCGCTGAAGGTTACCGGTCGTCTGAATACCGTCTTCGCTGCTTTCGCCCTCGGCCGCCGCCGAAAGCTCCGCCGAGGCATCCTCCGGACTTGCGGGTTCCGCCCCCTCTTCGGCGGTGGGCTCACCCTCCGCTGCGGGCTCCTCCGTTGCTTCGGGCGTCGGCTCCTCAGCCGCCGGCTCCGGGTCGCGCTCTCGCCGGGGACGTCGTCGTCGTCGTCGGCGGCGGCGGCGCTGGGCGGAACGGCTTTCGTCGACATCGACCGACGGCGGCTCGTCATCTCCTGCGGACGCGGGGATCGCTGGAACGACGAACACGACAAAAACGAGAGAGGCAACGGCGGAGCGGAGTGCTTGCATGATCAGGACCGAATGACCGCGAGGCGGTACTTGAAGAAGCCAGCAGTGGCAGCGGAGCGCAAAATCAAGAAAAGGGTTCGGTATTCAATCTCCCGGTCGGCCTGGACCACCACGATCGGCTCTGTGGCCTCCGCGGTCTCCTCATCCAGTCCTTCCGCAGCTTGGCTCAGTTCAGACGCAGTCGCCTCGCCAAACCTTTGCTCATATTCCTCGCGAAGGCGGTCGACCAGCGCAGGAACGGTCTCGCCTTCCACCGCATCGCTCGCGATTTGGCCGTCCGCTGTCATCGTGAGGACCTTGTCGTCCCCCACAACCACGTCGTCGCCGGTAATCGCGACGTTGACGGCGGGCCTCAGCTGGGCTCGAGCGGTGCTCTCCGGAAGGGTGAGGTCCGGGTTGAGCTTGAATTCGAAGCTCTCCGCTTCGAAGGACACGATCAGGAAGATCAGGATGATCGTGAACATGTCGAGAAGCGACGTCAGCATGAGCGTCGGCGTCTTCTTCTTCTTCAGGCGACTCATTCGCCACCTTCCTCAGCTGCCGTCGCGAACGCGTCCTCCGTCACGAACTGGGAGAAGATCACGACGTTGAAGAGGTTCGACATGATCGGTTCGCCCGCGTTGTCCGTGCGCCCGGTGTCGAACTCGCGCGTCGCGTCGAGGATCGTAACGAGGTTGTCGAAGGAGAGCTCCGGAATCGGAAGCACGATCATCGTGTCCGAGGTTGGAAAGCGCTCCTTCAAGCCTTTGAGGTACGCAACGATCGGCGCCGTGTTGGTCGAGTTCCCGGTGAAGGGAAACGTCGCGGCCAATCCGGTCAACGTCGCTTCGTCGAGCTCGGTGCTCGACGCGGTGAACTCCAGGCTGCCTTCTTTCACGACCAGGTTGAGGGTGATCTCCGCCGGCGGCTCCGGCGGTGGATCGGCCGAGACGTGGCTCGGAAGCGACGCGGGAATCACGCCGATGTGAAAGAACGACGCGCCCATGAGCAAGAACGGGATCAAGATGACCAAGAGGTTCATCACCGGGATCAAGTCGAGCTCGATCGCGTCCTTGGCTCGCTGGTATCGGTCGAAGGCCATCGACTAAACCGCGCGAAGGTCTCCGGCCGCGCCCGCGCCAGGCATCGAGCCCGACTTCCGTGCGCGAGCGAGCGTCACCATCACGGCGGTCGCACCGCTCTCGACCTCCATCATGATCACCTCCTGGCGGCGGGACACAAAGTGATGGAAAAAGAGGAGCGGGACAGCGACGAGAATGCCGAAAAACGTCGTGTACATAGCCTGCGAAATACCGTCCGCGAGGGCGGTCTGACGCTCGGCGGCGCTCGCTGCAGCGACCGAGTTGAAGGCCGTGATCAGACCGAGAATGGTTCCCAGGAGTCCGAGCAGCGTCGCGGAGTTCGCGAGAAGCGCGATGATGCCAACGCGCTTGGTGAGCGGCTTCAGGCTGCGAAGCATCACGTCTTCAACCGCGCGCTCGATGTCGCGCTCACGCTGATTCGCAGAGACGATGCCGGTGCGGATCACCTCGACGAGCGGATGCTTGGTCGACACGCGGCAGTGACGAACGGCTTCCTCCCAGCGTCCTTTTTCGACGGCGCCGAGTACCTGGGCCATGAAGCCCTCGGCGTTAAGTCGTCGCCGAAGGTACAAATCGATCACTCGCTCAACAAAAAGGATCATTCCGATGACCGAGACGATCAGGATGACGTACATCATCCAACCACCGTCGTTGAGGTAGTCGGTGACTACGCTCCCTCCTTCTTCTGCCGCCGGTGCAGCCGCCTCTTCTTGCCCGAGGACAGTTCCTGGGAAAACCAGCCAAACCCCCGCAAGGAACACAAGCCATCGGCGCCATTCGGTGGCCGGGTTTCGGATCATTTCTCAAGTCCTCCGTGATGAAGTCGTAGGTCGGTGTTTCGTTCGGTCTGCGAATGCGTCATAAACAAAGAGATGCGTTTCGCGTTCGCCGCAGCCATGGTTCTGTCGTTCGCTCTTTCGTCGGGATGCGCGACTGGTGAAGACATCTTCACGGGATCGCGCCTAGAGAACCTTTGCAACGACGCGCTGCCCGTCTGTGGACAGCGGGCAGGCTGTGTACTCACCGACGACGAGTATATCCGAGGCCGGTTCCCCGGTGGGCAGCAATTCATCGTTCGTACGCCAAACGATGACTCGCGACTCGTCATCCGGTTGTTCCTGACAGAGCAGGTTTTTCCTGGAACGGAACTTTTGGTACGCGCCGCGAATACAGGCTGCGACGGATTCGACGAAAATCTGCAGCGCGACGTGGACTTCTTTGAGCTCGCTGGCGATTCCCAGACGCTCGAGCGTGAACTCGAGGTCACGGGTCGCGGTGACCACCTCGTCGAAGTGTTTAGTGACATGGCATCCGGGTTTCTCATTACCGTCGATGTCAAAGACAACTAACGACGATTTCTAGCGCGGTGAGACGAACTCCGATTCCATCACCGGGATCACTGCGTCCGCAGGAATTCGCGCGGCGGGCGGCGTGAAAATTACGGGAATTTCAGCAATTCGAATGGGTCCCGGGTCTTGGAGACGCTCTTCCGTGGCTTCGCTGAAAAAGAGCAGGATACGATTCTCTCCGGCCGGTCGACCTTCGATCGCGAGTGTGTCCATGAGCTTCACGTTTCGAACGACGTAACTCAGACACTGACGGATCTGGAAAATAATGCGCAGCGGTTCCGTCACGTCGCGAGGAGGCAGTCGCGCGGGGTCGACGGTGAGCTCAATAAACCTTCCGTCTTCGCCTTCTTCTTCCAAGAAGCTCGAACTCGTCAGGCGGATCTCGCCCCCCTCTGGGGGAATCATCACCGCAGGCCCAAACTCTCCGTCGGCCTGATCGCGCCAGCGAAGCGAGTTCGTCGCGAGGGTGTACTCGAGCAAGCCGACACCTGCCGTGGTGCCGCGGCTGGGAATCACATCATCCAGACCCGTGAGCTCTTGAAGTTCGAGGGGGAGGAGGTCGCGCACGACGCCTTCGTCGGTGAGGTCGTAGCGATACCCGAAATCGAGCTGTGCCTCGAGGTCTGCGGAACGCGGATCCGAATGTTGGCGTAGCTCGTCGCCATTGTTGGTGCCGTCGGCGTCGACATCTTCCTCGGCGTCGCTGTCGAGGAAGTTGGCCAAGGCGTAGACCTCCACCAAATCGGGAATGCTGTCGCCGTCTGTGTCGGCGAGGTTGGAGCTCGTTCCGAGGAGCGCTTCCTCGCAGTCGGTGAGACCGTCGAGCTCTCGGTCGTCATCGAGATCAATGCCGCGACAGGCCGCGGGCTCGTCGAGCATAAGTGGGTCAAATCGAACGAGATTTTCGATGAGATCGCCGATTCCATCGCCGTCCGTATCGCGCAGGAGAGGATCGGTTCCTTGGGCGAGCTCGTCCTCGTCCGCGATTCCGTCGGAGTCGGAGTCGATGCGCGGTCCCTGTTCGCTGATCGCCGCGTTGAGGTTGTAGGCGAGCAGCGACTTGATGCGCAGGGGAGAACGTTCCTGAAACACCGTGAGATCGGAAACGGTGAGGCCGCCGACGTTGTCGAGGCGGCGGTAGGTGCCGCTTCCGGCAAACGCCATGCGCTGGAGTGTGGCGCCCACTTGATCGTTGACGGCGGGATCGGGATCCGCGGCGAAGTGAAGGACGTGAACCTTGACGCCCAGCGCGCCCGAGTCGCGCACAAAACCGACGAGGTCTTCGACCGCCGCAACCTCTCGCGCGGACTGACACGCTTGCGGGTCATCTTCGCCGCGGCAGGAAGGCGAGATCGGTTCCTGCGGACCCGCGACGACGAGGACGACCGCGTACTGCGTGAGCGAACGCGTGCCCGCCCGCGCCTCGGCGATGTCGCCTTCGATCAGCGCGCGCGCAGCGCGAAGTCCTTCGAGGTAGTCGCGGCACGCGTCGATCGCCGCGCAGCTTTGGGAGAGGGCGAGACTTCGAATTGCCGCGTCGAGCTCAGAGAGGTTTTGGCTGAAGTTGCCGTCCATCGGCGCGAGTCGCTGAGACCGCGACGCGTAGCCAATCACCGCCATTTCCGTTGCGTCGTTTCGGAGCGCCACCTGCGCGAAGGTCGAAAGTTCGGAGACGCGTTCGCCCGCGGGATCAAAGCTGCCGAAAAGCGGTCCATCCGCGCGGTCTGCCACGATCACAAGGCGGAGCGGCAGGTCTTCGCTGACGGCGTCGCGCGTGCACACGCGTCCGCCAAAACTCGCGCGGTCCGCGTTTACGCCCGGTGCGCTGCGACCAAAAATCTCGGCGTCGGTGCACGACCCCAACGGAAGCGCAGCAAGCGCAAAGAAAAGAACGACACGATTCATCGGCCCACGCAGCATAGCCGGCAAGTCGCGCCTTAGGGGCAAGAGGGTCCCCGATCCGGAAGCGGCGCCATCGTGCAGTCGCCATCGATGCACGTCTGACCCATCGGGCAGTCGAACATCAGGCATTCGGTTGTGAGCGGAAACGTCAGCATGTCCTGCGTCGCAAGATCCGGGACGCGAACGGTGAAACGCCCGACGAGCAGTCCGTCCGAGCGCGCTTCTGCGCTCACAAATCCCGGACCGTCGAGGCGCGGAATCTCCGCATCGACAGGAAGTTCGATCCCCTCTGGGCCTTCAGCCATCGCGGCGAGCGCGGTCAAGCGCTGCACCCCTCGGGTGTCCGTGACCAAGACCTGAATCGCGTCGACTTCGGGGGCCGCGAGGTCACCACAAATTCGGAGCGCGATCTGAGGCTCGTCGGAACCGCAGGAAGCAAGGGAGAGCGACCAAGGAGCGAGTGCTATCCACAGCACGAGGGCCCGGTGCATGACACTCCAATGCCACACCGGCGCATTTTCGGCTCAGAGTTTTTCCCTGACGAGGGTGAAGAAGCCGTAATCACCAGAGAAAGCGGGGGGACGGGACGGTCGCGACCGCCGGCGGCTGGACCGAGGTACGCGGCAACCAGCCTTTTCCTGCGTTTGCCCCCGTGCCCTTGCCCGTGCCCGTGCCCGTATGAGCGTGGGCGGACAGGCAAGGGCATGGGCACGGGGGCTGCTGGATCCTGGTCGACTTTTCTGGTTCCCTATACCCCTGAAATCGCAAGTAAAACGGCTGGGGCGCAAAAAAGGCAGGTTTTCGTGAGCCGATCGGGGCTCCCCACCGCATTCAATAGGGTGTCGCCGGGGCGGACTCGGCGGAGCAGAAGGAATCCGCAAATGAACTCTACAGCAAACTGGGTTCGCAGCTCGCTCGGCGCGGGGCTGCTAATCGCCCTTTCGGGCTCCCTTGCCGCCGCACAGCCGTTCGAATGTGACAACAACTTCGGACAGTGCGGCACCCCGGAAATGACCGGCGGCGGCGGCGGAGGTGGCGGTGGCGCCATCCTGATCGCGAACAGCGATTTGGGCGACACCTATCAGAACGCCGACGACTACGACAACGACGGCATCGAAGATCCCTTCGATAACTGCGTTCGTTCCCACAACCTTGACCAGGCGGACGGCGACGGCGACGGCTACGGCGACCGCTGCGACAACTGCGCCCTCGGTGCGAACGCCGACCAGCTTGACGCGGACGGCGACGGCCTTGGTGACCTCTGCGACGACGACATCGACGGCGACGAGATCCTCAACGCGGCCGACAACTGCGCGCGTATGCCGAACCCCTTCGGCCCCGCTGGCACCCAGCCCGACCTTGACGGCGACGGACTCGGCGACGCCTGCGACGACGACATCGACGGTGACGGCCTCCTCAACCTCGAAGACACCTGCCCCCTCTCGGCCGACGTCAGCGTGACCGACGAAGCGATCTGCTTCCCCGATGCGGACGGCGACGGCATCAGCGAGATTCCCTTCGGCAGCTTCCCCGCCGATGTGTGCCCCGGCGCGTTCGACCCCGAGCAGGCCGACCTTGACGGTGACGGAGTGGGCGACGTCTGCGACCCGGACATCGACAACGACGGCTTCCGCAACGTGGTCGACAACTGCGACCGGCTCGGCAACGAAGGACAGCTCGACTCGGACCGCGACGGTCGTGGCGACGCCTGTGACCCGACCTTCTGCTACGTGCCCTTCGGCTCCTCGGCGAACTGCCTTGACCCCGGCGCGGCGCTCGCGGCCTTCGTTCCCGACATGATCATGCAGCTCGGCGAGGACTTCCGCCTCCCGGTCTTCGTGAACCGTGAAGCCGAAGACGACCTCACCTACGTCTGGACCATCGAAGCGGCGCCGAACGGCTCCTCCGCCACGGTTCAGAACTCCCGCGGCGCGCTCGGCGAGGCCATCGACTTCGAGTACGCCTACGTCGGCCAGAACGCGACCTTCCGCCCGGACACCGCCGGCATCTACACGCTTCGCCTGACCGTCACCGCCGAGGTCGACGACCTCACCGGTGAAGTTGAGCGCACGGTGACCTACGACACCACCATCTACGCCGAGGGCAACTCCAGCGGAGGCTGCTCAGTGACCAGCACGGGGGCGTCTTCGTCCGCGGGTTGGCTCCTCCTCGCGATGGTTGTTCCCTTCTTCCGCCGCCGCCGTCAGTGATTCACTAACGAGGCACTTTCTAAGGTCCGCCCCTCCCCGGGGGCGGACCTTTTGTTTATGCTGGAGGTGGTGGTGCGTTGGATTTCAATAGCGGTGCTCGTGTGTGCATGTTCGGACGTTGGCATCCAGTTCCAGGAGCCCGAACCGCCGATCACCTACGACAATCGTTTGCGCGTGCTGGGGGAGCACTGCGTACAGCCGGATAACTCGCTCGAGTTCCCGGTGAAGGTGCTCTTGGTCGTCGACCAAAGCGCCTCGTTTCAATGCACCGACAGTCGCGACCGGCGCTTTGACGCGCTTCGTCGCGCGCTTGACCAGCTGCTCTCGCAGCGCTCGGTCAGCGTCGGCATGGTGGGCTTTTCCAGCTGGGCCCGCGCCGTGCCTTTCACCCGCGAACGCGGCGACCTCAACGACCTCTTTCTCGACGGCGGCGGCTCTGCGACGGACTACCAGGGCGCGCTGGCAGCGGTGGCTGCGACCCTCGAGAACGACATGATCATGACCCCCCGTGGCGAGCGTGCGCGCACCCGCTACGTCACCGTCTTTCTCAGCGACGGATCGCCCGAGCCTCAGTGCCGCGCCGGCTGCGAAGATGGGGAGAGCGTCAACTTCAACGGCTTCATCTTCGAGGGCACCTGCGCGAACGGTGAAGACGACGACGGCGACGGCCAGGTCGACGGCGCGGACATCGACTGCCAGGACGAAGATCTTCTCGACCCCGCTTTCTCACCCTGCAACTTCCGCGGCCGCAGCGATCTGCCCGACGGCATCGAAGACGACGAGTACATCGACTTCTCCGGCGTGTGCCCGGACTACAACCAGCCCCCGCAGCTCGAGCAGCGCGTTCGCGACATCATGGAGCTGCAGGACATCTACGACGTCGGAGGCATCTCGCTCAACACGGTGCTGATCTTCTCGCCTCAGGATGTCGTCAACTCGGTGTGTACCGATGCCGCCGAGGATGAGTTCGGCTTCGACCGCGTCGATGCGTCGATGATCATGCAGGGGATGGCCCGCGAGGGGCGAGGGCTCTTCCGCGACATCGACATCTCGGCCGACTCCACCGACTTCCTCGAGTTCGACTTTCGACCGCTGATCGCGCCGCAGTGGCTCTCGGGCCTGGTGGTGTCGAACCAGCACTCGCGCCCCCTCGTGGAAGGCTACGGCCCTGACACCGACTCGGACGGAATCGCCGACGAGTACGAAGAGCGCGACGGCACCAACCCGCGCATGCTTGATTCCGATGAAGGCGGTGGTGACGGATACTCCGACGGGCTGGAGACGCGCCTCAGCGAATCGGGTTTTGATCCTCTCAACGCGAGCGATCCGCCCATCGCGTGCGCGGACAGCGACGACACCGACGGCGACGGCCTCCTGAACTGCGAAGAGGAAGCCCTCGAAACGGACATTCGCCTCGCGGACACCGACAGCGATCAGATGAGCGATTGGCTGGAGGTGATCAACGGCCTCGATCCGACGACGCCGGACGCGGACCTCGACCTCGACTTCGACGGCATTCTCAACCGTGAGGAGATTCAGGCGGGCACCGATCCTTCGCGGCCGGATCCCGAGCGCTATCGTTTTGAGCGTCAGACCTATCGGGTCGATGATCTCGGTCGCCGCGAGATCGATCGCGACGAGCGCCAGTGTTACGGCTTCGATGTTCAGAACGTTCAGCTCGTCGAAACGCCGGTGGTCGGTGCGCGAGGCCTCAACCGCGTCCTCGTGTACGCCCACGAGCAGCCCGCGATGCTATCCGGCTCCGATGGGCTGACCTACGTCGCCTGCTTCGAGGCGTTTTACAACGGCGAGACCGACAAGGTTCCCGAAGACGGCGTGATCGATGCATCCCAGGAGGGCTGGACCGAGCTCCTCACGGCGCTGCAAACCGGCGTTGACTCCCTCGCGAGCTGCGCGTGGCTCCCGGAAGACTTCGGACGTGGCCGCCTCAACAGCGAGATTCGCGACTGCCTGCCCGAGACCGTGGTGCTCGGTCGCTTCCAGTACACGAACGACGAGGCCCGTGATCTCCTCAACCAGTACATCGCCCGCAACCGAGGGATGACGATGCCCCTCGAGGCGTGGCGTCTCTTCAATCCCATCGAAAGCTTCAACCCCGACAGCGATTGTGTGCGACCGTGGGAGATGGAGCGTGTCCTTGAGCTCTTTGCGCAGTTCGAAGCAGCGTGCGCATGTACACCTCCTGAAAGTGAAGACGATCCTCCTCTGAGCCCTTGCTGCATGTGAGTTCATGCGCCTCTTATTTCTTACTCTCGTAGTCGCGTTTTTCGCTTCGGCCTGCACCGACGTGGAGCTGGTTCCCATCGAACAGCAGCCCCCGTCGCGGGATGATCGCATCGCGGTCGGTGGCTCGCTTTGCACCCGTCCGCCGAGCAGCCGCGTGGCGCCTCTTCGGGTGCTCTTCGTGGTCGACTCCTCAGATTCGATGGAGGTCACCGATCCGCCGGATCCCGTGACGCTGGAGGCAGGGCGTCAGCGCGCGGTTCGTGAGACCTGGCAGGACCTCCTCGATGGCGATCCCGAAGGCGTTCGCATTGGCGTGATTCGTTTCTCGTCGGAGGCCCAGGCCGCGACGCCGGTCGACGAGGATGGCGATGGTCTCGCGGATACCTACTTCACCGCGGATCGTACGCTTCTCGCCGCAGCAACGGAGCGCCTGGGCGTGACCAACCGCGCGACCAACTACGCGACCGCGCTCGCCGAAGCGTTTCTCGAGCTCCGAACCGAATACCAGCGCGCCGACGATGAGTCGCTGCCGCTTTCCCGCTACGTGGTCATCTTTCTCAGCGACGGTCTTCCCGACGGTGACCGCGGCAACTCGACCGAGGACGCCGTCGATGGCGTGCAGGAACTTCTCGACCTCGCGCGAATCTTTCGCGTCGGTAGCTTTCAGTTTCACACGGCGTATCTGTCGGCCGGCCGCGGACCGGATCTCGATCGCGAGGCGCAGGAGCTGCTTCAGTCGATGGCCGAGCTCGGCGGCGGTACCTTCCGCAGCTTTCCGAGCGGTGAGTCGATCAACTTCCTCTTCGTGGACCTGACGTCGGTTCGAAGCGTCTTCAGCATCAACGGTCTCAGCGTCATCAACCTCAACGCGGTGATCGACATCAATCAGGTGGCGACCCTGCCGCAGCCGATCATCGACGCGGGCATGATGGACGGATCCTTGCTCGATGGCGGCATGGAAGATCCCGAGGACCCGGAGGACCCAGAAGATCCCGAGGACCCAGAAGATCCCGAGGAACCTCCGCCCTTGATGCCCAGCCCGCAGAACTTCGCCGACCGCGATGGGGATGGGTGGCCGAGCTGCGGCGAGCCGATGTCGGACACGGATGCGGATGGTCTCTCGGACCTGGTCGAGTCTCGCGTGGGCACCGACCCGCTCATCGCGGACACCGACGACGATGGCCTGCGCGATGTGATCGAGTGGCGCTTCGAGGATCTCGATCCCCTCGACCCGGAGGACTCCCGTTGCATCATTCTCGAGGAGTGTCGCGACGAAGATGGCGACATGTTCTGCGACTGCCTCGGTGACGCGAATCTCGACGGCGTCTGCGACTGCGAAGAGATTCCGGAGCTCACCTGCGCCGACGACATGGGTCACGACTGCGTCGACAACGACATGGACGGCATGTGCGACTGCCCCGACGCGGACATGGATGGCCTCTGTGACTACGAAGACCGGGACGGCGATCTTCTGAACGATTGCGAAGAGCAGTACAGCGGAAGCCGGCAGATCGGTTTCGACAGCGAGCCCGACGCGCTTCCGGATTTGCTTGAGGTGATGCGCCGCGGCGACCCCGTGGATCAGGATTCGCTCTTCGATGGCGACTGGGATGAGAGCAACAACGAGGTCGAGCTCCTCGCGGGTACGGACCTCTTCTGCGATGAGTCGGCGATTCGTTCGCGAATCTCCCACCTGCAGGATTTTGAGACCCTTGAGACCGTCAACGGCCAGACTTGCTACCGCTTCGAGGTTCGAAACATCGCGCTCGTGCCAACGATGCCCAACGAACTTCTCGCGTGGCCGGGTAACGGTTGGAACCGCATTCTCGTGTACGCGAGTGAAACCAGCTTTGACGACCCGGACGCCTTTGGTTCGTTCCGTGTCGCGTGCGTGATGGCGCGCTACGAGCCCGAGGGCAACTTCAAGAACCCGCCGTCCGGGCGAGTGAGACTCCAAGACGAGGACTTCGTGGATGCCGAAGAGTTCGATCCTGACTTCCACTGCATTTGGCCGTAGTGCGATTGCGCTCTTCGCGCTGAGCGCGTGCGGTGACGACATGCCCATGATGCCGGACGCCGGCGCCCTGGTGTGTATGCAGGACCTGTCCATAGGTCCCGACACCGCCGAGGCACTGATGACCGGAACCGACGCGATGGGCTTTCTCTGCCCCGAGGTCGATGAGGACTGGTACCGCTTCGAGGTGCCGGCTGCCGAGCCAATTCTGCGAATCGAGCTCAACATCGACAACGCGCGCTCGCCGGTGGAGGCGACCTATTCGATTGCGTCCGTCGATACGCCCGACATGGCGGTCGCGACCCCGGACGGTGACGCGCTGGAGCCCGGTGCGGATCTCTCAGACATTCACTGCGTTGGCGCCGGGACCTACAACCTGGTGGTTCGCGATCAGGGCACCGACGCAGAGGACATCCGCAATCCCTACACGGTTCGTCTCACGACCCTCGCGGAGCCCGACACCCTCGAGCCCAACAACACGGCAGAGACCGCAACGCCGATCGGGATGGGCATGCCCACCAGCGGCTTTGTCAGCTGCATCGGCGACGAAGATTTCTATCAGTTCGACGTCGGTGCGCGCGACGCGGTGCGGCTGACGCTCGAGGCCGCAGAGCTTGGCTACGAGCCCTCGCTCACGGTCTTCGATTCGGCCGGCGACATCGTCATCATGCGCGACAACCCGCGCGGCGGTTTTGCGGAGACAGCGATCTCCTTTGAGCGTCAGCTCGAGGCGGGAACCTACACGGTGCGCATCGCGGACGACGACGGTACGGCCGGCAACCCCGAGGTGCCCTACACGCTCACGATCGGAATCTTCGAAGATCCGGACACGAACGAGCCAAACGACGATCCGGACGAAGCGACGGATCTCGGAAGTCTTCCCTGCGGCGGCGGCTGGTCCGACTACGCGATCAATACCGGCGGCGCGCTGGTTACGGCGGCCGACAACGACTGGTTCGAGGTCGACGTCAACTGCCGCGGCGGCATCATCGAAGCGGAGGCGGTGCTCGACACGACGGGCCTCAGCGACGCGGACGCGTGGGCGCTGCAGCAGCGCGTGCAGATGAGCGTGACGATCGTGCGCGACGTCCCGGGTGACGCCTGCAGCGAGGATGATGACTGTACGGTTCTGCAAACGCAGACCTGTGAGGAGAACATCGACTGCGCAGGCTTCCTCGAGGCCTGTCAGCGGGAGGGGCTTTGCGGCGGCGCGCGCGAGTGCCTGCCGAACAACCTCTGCGGCGCGAACCAGACCTTCCGGGCGTATGCGCAGCAGAGCGTTCCGGATCCGATTACGGAGCCGCCCCCGCCGAACCGAGCGATCGCGTCGGCGCCGATTCTTTCGACGGGCAACGTGTGGATTCGCGTCGCGGACTTCCAGTCGAACGGCGGCGATACCCGCGCGCGCTACACGCTTCGGGTTCGCGTTCGGCAGGATCCGGACAGCTACGAAGCGGACAATATCTACACCAACGAACCGCTCCTGACGGAGCCGGTGGAGACGGTGCCGAGCACGTACGTCGTTCATGACTGCACCGCGGGCGACTGCTGTGGGCCCGGCACCTTTACGACCGCGCACGTGGGCTACGACGGCGACCGAGACTACTTCCGCGGAATGCACCCCTGCGTGGGCATGAACTGCATGCTTCGCCTTCACTACGAGGTTGGCGCCGGGGATGTCAGCGCGTTGATTCGCCTGACGACCTCGCGCGGGCCGTGGTTCGATGCGCTGGTGGGGTCGGGCAGTAGCGGCACCATCGGCGATGTGGGTCGTCCAACCGGCGAAGGGGAGTGCATCGTGGCCGATGCGGACCACGACGAGACGCCCTTCGACCTTGAGATTTTTCACTTCGACGATGAGGACATGGAACCCGGTTGGGATCCGGACCAGGACATTCGTTTTTGCTTGGAGGTGACGTCGAATGCGTGCGTCGAGCCGTGTATCGCTGCGGGCGATAACTGCAATCAGCGCTAGTTTGCTCTTCCTCGTCGCCTGTGGGGACGACGATGGGGGCATGATGATGCGCGACACGTCGCCGCCTCGGGGCAGTGATTCCGGGACGGCCGACGGGTGGGATGTCGACATCGTGTCGGACACCAACGCCGGGGAGAGCGTGCGCCTGACCATCGCGGACGGAAGTCCGGTGGTCGCGTACTACGCGTCGGTGGGTCGTGACGACGGTCCCTGCGACGAGGTTGCAGCGCCGGGCGAAGAGCCGCCGATTCGCGTCCAGTGGGCAGCGTATCTCGCGGAGCGAAGCGGGCGAAGCTGGACCGAAACCCAGGTTACCGAGGTGCTCTCCCTGTTGACGCCTCAGGGTCTCGATCTCGAGGCGCAAGGAGGCAACGTTCAGCTTGCGGCGCTGACGGGTGGGGCGTTCGCCATGGGCCTTCAGGTGCTTTGCAGCGCGCACGACCTCGGCCTCTACGAAACGAACGGCGATGCGGAAACGCTGGTCGTGAACAGCGGCGATGCGCCGGTGGACGCGGCGAGCGATGCAGGTTTCGTGGTCGGTCATTGGCCAGCGCTTGCGACCTCCGCGGGCGGCCAGTCGATCGTGGCGTACCGCGACATTCACTTCGGCGGTCTCCAGTCCGACGACGAGCGCCGCGCGGACCTTGAGGCCGTGATCGGTTCGCCGGGAAGCTGGCGCGCGGTGCCGGTGGATCCGGGTCGTGGCGCCGGGCGATTCAACGACGCGATCTTCGACGCCGACGGCAATCCCTACATCGCCTACATCAACGACTTCGAGTTCGACGCGAACTCCCGCGGCACGCTCGTCGCGCGCAGCATGGACGACGGCGACACCTGGGAAATCGCGCGCCTCAACGAGGAGTCCACCGAGCGTGGACCTTCGATTTGGCTCGACGCCGACAACCAGATTCGCGTCGCGTACTACGAGCCGGATCGGCGGCAGTTGGCGGTCGCAACGCTCACCGACCCGGATGCCTTTGCCGGCGCTGGTTGGGACACGGAGTTCATCAGCGACGGCGGCTTTGACGAGGGGCAGGATCCCTCGGGGGCAACCGCGCCGGACGGGACCCTCGCCGTGGCGTACTACCGCTGCGCGGGCGTGTCTCGTGGCGGAACGGACTGCGACGACGACGACGACGCGCTGGTCGTTGCGCTTCAGGCGCCGGGCGAAAGTGAGTGGACGATCGAGGTGGTTGACGAAGGCGTCGACGGCGGTCGCTGCGGCACCCAGCCGAGCGCGGCCTTTGACGGAGACGGCGCGCTCTGGGTGGGCTACATCTGCCAGGACGTCGACGGCGCGCGCGTCGAAGACCGCGTGCACGTGGCCGAGCGGGAGCCCTTCGAGTGAGATGGTTGTTCGCGATCGCGCTCCTGGTCGGCTGCGCGAACCAAGAGGTGAAGGGCAGCCTCAGCCAGGTGTACCCGCTCGGTTTTGACGACGTGCGGATCCGTCTCTACTCGTCGAGCCTTTCCATCGAGTACGTGAAGAACGACGGTTCCGTGCCGATTCGGGTGAGCGTCGATCGCAGCGCCCTCGACAGCGGCGGTCGCATCGATCTTTTGGAGAACGGTGACATCACCGGGCGCACCAGTGAGGATCGCGAGATCCCGCGCTTCTCGGAGGGGGATATTCGCGTGCGCGGCTTTCGCCCGGAGGATGGTGTGAGCGTCGAGGGGAGCTGGGACGCCGAGTTTCCAGTCAACGACACGGACACCCTGGGGTTGAGCGGAAAGTTCTCCGGGTCGATCGAGGTTGTGTCGGATCCTGGACCGCCCCCGCCGGGTCGCGAGTAGCTACCGGTCGAGTACTTCGATTCGCGTCGCCCAGAGCATTGTCGCGAAGTGAACCTCGGCGTGGATGCGCACGCGGCGTGGGCGGAGGTCTTTCCACGGCGCCATGCGCGCGTCGTCCTCCACCGAGGATCGCGTGCGCAAGGCGGGGTCGCTGGAGAAGGGCGGCGGTACGACGCTTCGCCAGGCGATGCCCATCTTGGGCGGAGGCGGTGGACCGTCGACAAGGCGCGGCCAGGAGAGCTGACCGTTTTGGGAGGTTGCGGGGAGGAGTGTGCCTTCGAGGATGACAAAGTCGTCGTTGCGCGCTTCGGGCGTGTAGGGCTTCGCTTCGAGGGGCTCGCTTTCCAGTACCTCCAAGATCCGCAGGATGGTAGGGGCCGGGCCACTTGCGACAACCGCTCGAACGCGAGCGCGCTGCGGGTGGTCGATGCGCGGGAGGACCGTCGAGGAGACCTGCATCATCCCGTCGCCTTCGAGGCGGACCGAGTCGAGGCCGAGGTCGACCCACATTTCGCATTCGAGGGGCACGGCGCGGCGGACGCGCTGCGCGAC
The DNA here is from genome assembly GCA_039186435.1 of Myxococcota bacterium. Lineage (GTDB taxonomy): Bacteria > Myxococcota_A > Polyangia > Polyangiales > Houyiibacteriaceae > JALVDI01. Next base: position 29,195 of record JBCDAA010000056.1, read on the forward strand.
CAGCTTGGCCTGCTCGATCGTGCGGCTGGGGACAACAGAGAGCGGCGTTGCGACGCCGGAGATGTCGACGGTTTTGCCGAGGGCACCGATCAGCCGGAGCCCTTCGGGAACGTAGGACACGTCGCCGACGACTTCGGCCAGATGCCATCCACTGCCGAGCTCGGTTCCTGGCGCCGGTCGCCACCAGCCCCCTCCGGTCCACATGCGTTCAAACATCTCGTGAACGCCGCCGCGATAGCGAACGCGCAGGCGGTCGAGCGCTGCGGGGTTGTCGTAGAGCGCGCTGACGTCGATGTCCCACGCAGCGACGCCGGGTCCGCCGGCAAAGCGACGACATCGCCGCCGAAAGCTCCCGGAGACGGTCCGCGCCGCGTCCCGAAGTCCAGCCGTGGGTGAGCCCATTCGATGCTGCGCGAGCAAGCGAAGCCAGTGGGCTCGCTGCGGATGGGTTGGGGCGGCTGCATCGCTGAGCTCGTGCAGGCTCTGAGCGACTGGGGGGAGTTTCTTCAGAAGGACATCAAGCTCGGAAATCGCGTCTTCCGAGAACTCGATCGGGCCTTCGTCGAGAGCTTCTTCGTCGGTTGGCTTCTGGCACGCGCGCCACTCGGATCCGTCGAAGCGAAACGACCATTCGATGGTTTCGTCCTGGAGCGTGACGACGTCGCCCACCTCCGCGGCTCGCTGCTCGAAGATCCCTCCGCGGGTGTGAACCTGTCCCATGGCGTCGCGCCACTGCATCGGGGGCTGCTGCGAGATGCCGCCCGGCTCGTGCGCCGGGTGAGAGAGACGCCACCGCCAGTCCGGCCATGCGGACGGGGGCTCCGCGAAGCGCTGGCCGACCTGCGTTACCGGTTTCGCTTTTGCCAGGATCGGCGCGAGGCGCGGCGGCGTGGGCGTGGTGACGGTTGCGCCTGGTTGAACGACCAGCACGCCGGTTTGGGTTGCCTGCTGATCACGTGCCACTCCGATCATCGCCTC